>JACREQ010000075.1 GCA_016218155.1 Bacteroidia bacterium | reverse complement strand
TACCTAGTTTTGTTACATTGAGTGGATTTTCGAAGAAAATTTGTATCGAAATGAACAAAACGATTAGTTTTCGATACGAAATTCTGAAAGAATTTCACTCAAACTAGCATCGTTTTCTTATATCGAACTCACGTTATAATAGTTTATAAAAATACTTTAAATCTGTTTCCTGTAAATAAGTATCATATGTTGTGTAAAGTATATCGCCCATTATAAAAACTTTATTTCCACATCTGGTAATTCCAATTGGAACAAAATTGGAATTTGAAATTAAGGTTTGGTTTTTAGACTTAAAAATATTTAGATTCTTATAATTTCTTAAAAAGTAAAATACGTTGTTCTCATTTCCAATATACTCAGGCTTTTTGCCAAATGAGTATTTAAAATAGTTTCCTGTATTTGTAACAAAGTATATTATATCTGTTGAAAGTTTATTTACTGTTATTTTGCTTGAGTCACCCGATAAAATAAATAAATCCTGATTAACGCATCCTAAAATCTTTCCATAATCCTTTACTGAAATAGAATCCATTGTTATAGGTGTAGAATTAAATATTTTATATGCAATTATTTTATTATTTGTTATGAGTATAATAGTATCATTATTATGCTTTATATCAACAATAGTGGTATCAACTTTTATATTATTCATAAAGAATAATTCACCGGTTTCTTTTCTTATTATTCTGATATAAGGTTTTCCGCATTTTTCGTATTTAATACCTGCTAATGCCTGCCCGGTATTTATAAGTACTAAATTCTTTGCATATTCATATAACACAGAAGTTGAAGTAGTGTCAACTGGTAAAGATTTTCTCCAGATTGGAATCCCTTCTTTGTTTAAATTGTAAATAGAATCAAGTGAAGCGAAAAAATATCTGTTGTCATTAATCAGAACATTTGAACAAACTCCTTTATATGATTTAATCTGAGTTTTAGTATTTGCTGCAACATTCATGTTATAAACTGTGTTTGCAACAATGTTTACAACTAATACGCCAACCAGACCACCACCAATAGCTGCAATAAAATATACACTGTTGTCAATGTATGGTCTCTTTCTTGTCATGTTTGCATTAAAACTCCATGTTTTATTATTCTTTAAATCAATTTTATGAATTCCAGATGCTGTTATTAATACTGTAGAATCAGGCAGGAAATTAATGTCTGTAATATTGTTGTTGTCTTTTAAATAGCAGCTCCATAGTCTTTTTTGATTTGTTATATCAAAAGCATAAATTGAATCATTTAAGCGTGATGGAGTTTTTAAATTGTACTTTATTAACGCATATTTGTTGTCAGGAGGAAAACTGAGAACACTAATTTCTTTCTCCCATATAGTATTACCATCATTTAGGTTTATTAAATGGGATTTATTTGAGTAATTTGTAAATAAAATGCTTTCGCTGAATAATACCGAGGTTTTATTTATTTTATTTGTCCATATAACCTTTCTTTCGTTATAATTATATCTTGTTATATAACCCGAATTTAAAAATACATCTTTGTTATTAGGTTTATATCTTAACTCAAAAATAATATACTTATTTGTTGTGTCAGGATAGGCGTTAAATATATCGCAACCCATAAAACTTCTGGCTCCCTGTATGTTTTCCCTGTTTAATAAATTTCTTCCTATTTTTAAATTGTGACGATAAAATGGAAGCTCTTTTTGTGCAATTATATTTGTATTACAAACAAAAATAGCTAGTATAAGATATAATGTATATTTTAACAATGTGTATTATTTTATGATTTCAAAATTAGTAAAATGTTTTATCAATTATATCCACAAAATGATTTCTATTTTATTTTCAACAGTGATATTTTCTTTTTTTCTGATTTCAGCTTTTAAAGGTAGCAAATAAGTTTTCATTTTAGAGTCAAACCAGATAGCAGTTTTCCATTCGCTATTTCCAATTTTTGCACTTGTTTTTAGACGTCCCCAGCCTTCTTCTTCTGATTTATGAGTTTCTCTTATTTCATTTGCAAGCTTTAGAGGTAGTGAAACAAAATACCAGCCATTGGGTCCTTCATATCTCCATGGCTTTGCAGTAAACTGGTATTTTATTCCTTTGATTGTCATTTATTGCTTATTCAATTGTCTACACATTGGTAGGTAGGTACATCTTGCAGAGAATTGCTATTTGTTATCTTAGATATTGTTAACAATAGTTATTTTATTATAATCTTTCTTGTAATCTTATTATTACTACCGTTTGAGATTTCAATAAAATATAGTCCTGATTTTATGTTTTGATTTATAATTATTTGTTTTTCATTTTCTATATTAAATTGATTTATTAGTTTCATGTCACTTGAAAATAACTTTAACATTGTGCAATTATGCATTTCGGCCAAATCTATTTTAAAACTGTTTTCTGTTGGATTTGGATATACTGTTATTTCAATATTTGTTTGAATATTTTCAATGTTTAAATACAGATTACAAAAACATCTATTACAAATGGGATTATTTATCCATATTGCAGTATCGTTTTGTTTAACACAAGCTAATTCATATGTCAATCCACATGTACAAATGTCAGCTATTGGGGCAAAAAGTCCTTCTCCATCAATTGCTCCGATTCCTTCTATCCATGTGTTTCCAGTTATCCCACCGGAGAAATAATATATTTTTCTAAAAAGATTATTTATTTGTATTGAACCAATAGAATCTAATCTTTTAAAATGATTAGATGGATTTATAAAATTACCATAAAACAAATAATTATAATGAATGGTATCACCAACATTTAGGGAAAAATCATAAAGCAAAACTTCAGTTGTATCAATTTTAAAGTAAACTTTTTTACTACTATCTTCTCTAAAAGGGAACAAATAATTTGCACTACTACAGTTTATTGTTGTGTCATCTATTTCATATAGTTTTGAATATACTTTATTATTTATTGTTACAGTATCGTTAAAGAATGCATATCTTTTCATTTCTGTATTCGAATTGGACCAAACATTATGTTCATAAATATTCCAAATTGTATTAGAAAGAGGAAAGTGATAATAAGTCTGTCCTGTTGCATTACTACAAATTAAAAGGAGTAATAATAATTTCATTAAAGTTTTCATAATTGTCTTTTTTTTATAATTATTGCTAATGGTTCAATATATTATTTTTTTAAGTTGCTAATGACTGCTAATTGTTATCATAGGTGGAGTTATAGTCAGTGGTTTTAATTTATTCTTGTCAAAAAGTAATTTGTCAGTTATTGTATTTATTCATGCACAACGGCTTCAATAAAATCATCGATAAATACTTTATCTCCTTTTTCAGCACCAGCAAAAATTATTATTAAATCTATTTGCTTTTTAGAAGCAAATTTTGCTTTAAAACTATTTGTTTTAAAATTTGATGACAAATAACCAAGTTTGTCACTAAATGCAAAGTTCCATAGAATCGCTGTTGGCGATATGATTTCTTTACTGTTTTTCTTAACAAGTTTTATGTTCTTTAAGCCGCTTACCATAGAAAAAGATGAACCATCTTTCTTAGATAAAACAAGCCAGACTCCAACATGGTTTTCACTTTTGTCCAATTGATCGCATGAAATTGATTCAACAGTTGTATTGTCAGCACGCCAATTTGGAAGAGATAAAGAGTCTGGAATGTTGCAAAAACTTTCAGGTCTCCAGATTTTACATTGAATTACTGATCTTGACTGTAATTGTCCAACATGATTTTTTGAGTCAAAATTGTCATTTTGTGCAAATGAATAACTCATCATTTGAGTCACGATAATTAATAGGAACGTAATTTTTTTCATCATGTTTTTTTTTATTTTTACTAATGGTTATAACAGTTTGCTAAATTTTAACCGTGTGTTAGGGGCTGGTTTATTTTAAATAATAGTAAATTTGTCATTGAATTACCAATTTTTTAGATTCAATACTTTTGTCAGTTTGTATTTTTACTAAATAAATTCCTTTTACTAGATTATTGACATTTATCTCCATAGATTTTTCATTATGGAATATACTATTAATTATTTGCTTTCCTTGAAAATCGAAAATACTTACAATAGTCTCATTTGAATTAATATTATTAGTAATAGTAATTATTTCAGTTGCTGGACTTGGATAAATTCTAAACAATTCATTTTCTTTAGTCTCTAATTGATTGGCACCTGTTGATATGTCATATTTAGCAAAAAAAACATCTTCGTAACCAACTGATATCAGATTTGTTATACCTGTATTTGGGTCAAAGTCTACAGTATTTGTATAGTAACCTGTTATATAACAACTTCCAATGTCATCAACTGTAATCGAATAAGTGTATTCACTATAAGTTCCTCCAATGTTCTTAGCCCAAAGAAAATTTCCATTTGGTTCGAATTTCGCAAAGAAAATATCGTGTCCACCAAATGAGGTAAGAGATGAGACACCGGTGCCAGGGTCAAAGTCAACTGTGTTAGCAAAATGACCAGTTATATAACAATTACCTATTCTATCAATTGTTAAACTCTGTCCATAATCATAATCTGAACCACCAATATTTTTTGCCCAAAGAAATGTACCATCTGTAGCATATTTAGAAATGAAAATATCGGTATTACCTATAGTTGTTAGATTTGCAGTATTTGATGAAGGGTCGAAATCAACTGTTCCATAAAAATTTCCTGTAATGTAACAACTGCCAATACTGTCAACAGCTATACTAGATCCATTACAATAAGAATTACCTATATTTTTAGCCCACAGGTATGAGCCATCAGAACCATATTTAGCAAAGAAAACATCTTCATATCCATGTAACGAAAGGAAAGCTGTCCCTGTACTTGGGTCAAAATCAGCATTACCATAAAATCCTCCTGTGATATAACAATTGTCCAAATTATCAATAGCTATAGAATAACTATAATCGTTATTAGAGCTTCCAATGCTTTTTGCCCAAAGATAATTCCCATTAGAATCGTATTTGGCAAAGAAAATATCGCTTTCTCCAATTGATGTAAGGTTTGAAATTCCAATGCCCGGATTAAAGTCAGCAGTAAGAGTAAAATATCCTGTTATGTAGCAATTCCCAATACTATCAACAGCTATACTTTGGCCAATATCATCAAAAGTGCTACCGATATTTTTAGCCCAAATAAATGTTCCGTCTTGTGCATATTTTGCAATGAAAATATCCATTCCACCAAAAGATATAAGGGTTGATGTTCCTAAACCTGGGTCAAAGTCCACAGTATCTTTGAAATATCCAGTAATATAACAATTCCCATTATAGTCTGTGTCAATACTGTACCCAATATCACTATTAGTACTACCAATATTATTTGCCCATAAATATGAACCATCTTGAGCGTATTTAGCAAAAAATATATCACCTAAACCAAACGAAGTAAGATTTGCAGTTCCTAAACCTGGATCAAAGTCTGCAGTATTATTAAATTGACCGATAAGAAAACAATTTTCATTGCGATCAATTGCCATGCAACGTCCGCGATCCCAGCTATTGCTACCAATACTTTTTGCCCATTGTAAGTTTTGAGAATAACAAAATTCATTTACATTAAACAAAACAATTACTAAAAGAAAAAATGAATAAATTTTCATGTTTTTATATTTAATAAATTAAAAAATTGTCAAAATATTTGTCTGTAGGTAAAATTGTTTTTAAACTTGCCCCTAACTAGCTTGTAAATATTATCAATCATATATATACGACACATGGTTATAGTATATTTAAACTTGAAAATGTTTCTAGTTTTTTAAATGGTTCGTTAAGACACTATCCATGTAATTAGGAATATTTTAATGATTTATTATTATAATTCATTATTATTTGTTACAGCGATACAAGACGAAAACCTAGGTCGTCAGAGCGGTATTCAGGTGTGCTTTCGTGGCGACATGCACTACGGCAGAAAACTGCACCGTCGCCCCAACCACCGCCACGATATACGCGACTTGTGCCAGATGTTGGTCCTTTAGGATTTGTTTGAGATGTTGTGGAATAATCGCCATACCAGTCGTTGCAATATTCCCACACATTACCGTGCATATCGTATAGCCCCCAAGAATTTGGAGCAAAACTGCCTACGGGCATAGTTTTTTGCCTGTATTCACCTTTCGAATTTTTGTTGTATGAACCATTGCCGTTGTAATTAGCTTGTGCAGTTGTGAGATTATTTCCTGTATTGAATGGAGTTGTATTGCCTGCCCTTGCAGCATATTCCCACTCGGCTTCCGTAGGTAAACGACAATTTATCCATTTGGCAAAAGCTGTGGCATCTTCCCAGCTAACATTTATTACAGGGCGGTTGCCACGTCCCCATCCTTCATCATTTGGTTTATCTCTACCTGTTGCATCACAAAACAAATCATATTGTTCAAAGGTTACTTCGTATTTGCTAATTTTAAAGGCACTCAATGTTACTTGATGTTGGATTTCATCGCTAGTACGGTCAATTTCATTTATTATGTGACTACCCATGGTAAAGCTACCAGATGGGATGTTAACCCATTCTATGGTGGGTTTGGTTTGTGCGAATAAAGTTATCGTCAAAAACATTAGAAGTATTCCTAAAATTACATTTTTCATGCTCTTGTATTTTATTAAAATCTTTGCCTACTCTTTAAAGGATTTTCGGCTTACTCCATTGTTGAATATTTTGTTTTGTATCCTTTATTATAATTGGTAACATAAATGTATTTATTTTCTATAAATTAAAAATATTTGATGCAATAAATATAAATAAAATAGTATTCAAAATATTGTCAAAATGAAGTTTTGTTTTTCTATATATATTGTTTTGCTTAAAACATTAGCTTATTGAATGCTTTTTTTATTAGTCAATATTTTATTTGATAATTATTGTTTTTCTTAAAAATTTCGTATTTTTATTTGTTTCAAAATAACCTGTTTATGAAAAAATTTATATATTTAGCTATAGTATTACTTTTAACTGTAAAGTTAAATGCTCAGCTTACAGTTACTGGCGGAGTAACCGCAACACAACTTGCAAATATTCTGGCAGGATCAAATATAGTGGTTTCGGGTGCTACACTTACTGGTAGTAATCTTGCCTCCGGCTCATTTAATGGTGTTAATACTAACCTTGGTGTTCCAACCGGAGTGATTTTATCTACAGGAAGAATTACCGATGCTTTGGGACCAAATGACCAAACAAATAGTAGCACCACTCCATTAGGTACTTCAGGAACTGCACAGATGACGGCATTAGCGGGTGTTAATACATTTGATGCAATAACATTGCAGTTTAATTTTACTGTTCAGTCTGATATGATACAGTTTGATTACGTTTTTGCATCAGAAGAATATCCTGAATATGCACCACCTAATAGTTCTGCATATAATGATGTTTTTGCATTCTATATCAGCGGACCTGGAATTACAGGTGAAGAAAATATTGCTCTTGTACCGGCAAGTACTAGTCCGGTTTCAATAAATAATATTAATGCAATTACAAATAACCAGTATTACATAAGTAATGCAGGTGGGTTAACAAATGAATTTGATGCATTTACAACAGTGCTTACTGCCAGAAAGGAAGGATTGATTCCATGTCAGACATATACTTTGAAGCTTGTAATTGCTGATGCAGGCGATGGACAATATAATTCTGCGGTTTTTCTTAAAGAAAATAGTCTTGTGCAAGGTGTTGTAAATGTAATTCCACAAACTATAAATGCCGATAATATTGCTTTGGAAGGATGCGTAAATGCAAGTTTTTCATTCTCGCTCGACCAGCCTCAAAGTCAGGATTATCAGATAAACTATCAGATTGCCGGTACAGCAACAAATGGTATTGATTATCATACTATCGATAACACAATTATGATTCCTGCAGGACAAACAAATGCAGTTGTTATTATTGATCCTATACTTGATGGTTTTCCAGAAGGGCAGGAGACTGTTATGTTAATATACAGGCCTGAGGTTTGTGCTTCATATGATACCGTTTTTCTTTATATTGATGATGCGCAACCAATAGAATTTACATTAACTGAAACTAATCTTGATTGTTATCAGGATAGTTCGGGCGAAATATTAGTAAATGCAAGTGGTGGTTTTCCGCCATATACTTATCATGTAACGGATGTGAACGGTGTTACCGAACTTTCAAATTCAAACCCTGTTACCGGTCTGGCTGCCGGTACATATGCTGTTCAGGTATATGATACTTATGGCTGTAAGGCTGAAGCATTAGTTGTTGGCGGTATATTTGATGCTGATACTACTTTTCTGCCGGATGGGAGTGGAGTTTCTTATACAAGTACAATAAATATTACAGGTTTTGGTGCAGGCGAAACAATTACAAGTTTGTCGCAGCTGCAGCAGATTTGTGCCAATATGGAACATTCATATTTAGGCGATTTGCAAATCAGAATTATTGCTCCAAGCGGACAATCGGTAATTCTTAAGGAGTTTATGGGAGGTGGTACTTGCGATCTGGGAATCCCTTTTGCATCAGGTCCTGTGGATGGGTCTAATAGTAATCTTACAAATCCGGGACAAGGCTATGATTATTGTTTTAATGAAACACCAGATCATGGAACAATGGTAAGCGAATCAAATGGAATGTATACTCATACTTATCCTTCTTCGCTTGGTGGCGGACAAATGGTTACTGATAGCTATCTGCCTAGTGGAGCTTATGTTTCATATCAACCACTTTCAAATTTAGTTGGTGCACAAAAAAACGGTGTCTGGACATTGGAAGTTACAGACCAGTTTGGATTGGATAATGGTTATATTTTTAACTGGAATATCAGCTTAATGTCAGATTTACCTGATACTTTAGTTTCAATATCAGAGCCATTGGGTATGAATGTTGGTGGATTTATAACACAAGCTACATGTGGCGGTACAAATGGAGCAATTAACATTACTGTTAATGGTAATTCTCCGCCTTTTACTTTTCATTGGAATAATGGAGCAATTACCGAGGATTTGATTAATATTCCATCAGGTTCTTATAGTGTTACAGTTACTGATGCAAATAACTGTTCTATTGTTAAATTATATTCGTTAACAAATGTTAGTAGTCTGAACATTGTTAAAAATATTAATCATGTTAATTGTAGTGGGAATAATTCAGGGTCAGTTAATATTACTACTTCGGGTGGAACACCTCCTTATACATTTGCCTGGAGTAATGGAGCAATTACAGAAGATTTGATAAATATTGTGGCAGGTTTATACACTTTAACCATTACAGATAATGCAGGTTGTGTGTTTATTGAAAATATAACAATTAACCAGAATCCACAATTATTAGTTTCACTTGTTAATTCATCAAATGAAATATGCGGAGATGCAAATGGATATATTGATGTTCAAATAACAGGAGGTTCAGGTTCTTATGCCTATAACTGGAGTAATGGATCGACAACTCAGGATTTGATTAATGTTTCTGGTGGAAATTATTATTTAACAGTTACAGATGGTTTTGGTTGTACTAAAACCGCAAATTATAGCATTATTAATAATGTTAGTAATTGTTCAAGCTATTGTTATCTCGATATTTCTAATGCAGCAGTTAGTCCAGATTTATGCGGGTCGGGTGTTGGAAGTATAAATATTACTTTGTCAAATGTTACATTGCCTTCAACAATTACATGGAGTAATGGTGCAATAACTGAAGATATAAGTAATTTGTTAGCCGGAAATTATACTGTAACTGTTCATGATGCTGCAGGCTGTAGCGATGTGCAGTCTGTAATTGTAACAAATAATACAGGAACATTAAATATTTCGGGTTCTGTAATTTCAGATGAAAATTGCGGAAATGGTTCAGGTTCTGTAAATATTACCGTTGCAGGTGGTGCATTGCCATATAATTTTTTATGGAGCAATGGAGCAACTACCGAAGATATAAATGGAATTCACAGTGGCAATTTCTCTGTTCAGATTACTGATGGAAATAATTGTGTTTTAAATCAGGCTTTTGTTGTATCAAATAATACAGGTTCATTACTGGCTACTGCTGTTGTTACAAATGAAATTTGCAGTAATCATTTGGGAGCAGTTAATCAAACGATTTCAGGTGGTAACGGAACAATAACATATCATTGGAATAATAATGCCACAACTCAGGACAGAAGTAATCTGGTTGCAGGAACATATTTATGCACAATTACAGATCAGTCTGGATGTAGCCTTGTAGAATCATATACATTGACCAATCAACCCGGTAATTTAAGTGTTACGGGTTCAATTGTAACAAATGAAATATGTAATAATAATCAGGGAGCAATTAATATTTCTGTTACCGGTGGAAGTGGAAGTTATACTTATATCTGGAGTAATAGTGCAACAACCGAGGATTTGTCAAACCTGAATGAAGGTACATATTCTTGTACTGTTTCTGATGCAAACTCATGCCAAGTACCTACCGGTTCACTTTATGTTTTTAATGCTGCAGGTAACCTTGATATTCAGACAGTACTTATTACAAATGAAATTTGTCATAATCATGATGGTGCTGCAAATATGAGTGTAACAGGAGGAGATGGCGCATATACCTATTTGTGGAGCACAGGTTCTACTTCTCAGGATTTAATGAGTATGGCTGCCGGAACTTATACACTTACTGTTACAGATGGGAATGGCTGTCAGGCTCAGCAATCTGTAACAATAAATAATACTCCCGGAAATTTAACTCATGTAAACACTATTATAACAAACGAAATTTGCGGAAACGGTCTAGGAAATATTAATGATGTAATCTCAGGAGGTACAACTCCATACACGTATATCTGGAATACCGGTGCAACAACACAGGATCTAAGTAATGTTTCTGCAGGAAATTATTTCTGTACTGTTACAGATAACTCAGGATGCTCTTTTACTATTAACCCTGTTGTTTTAAATACCACAACAGGTTTAGGTGCAACAAATATTGTTACAAATGAAGTTTGTACAAATGGTTTGGGTTCAATAAATTTAACTGTTACAGGTGGCACTTCTCCATTTACATATTTGTGGAGTAATAGCGCAATAACCGAAGATTTGCTGAATTTACATGCAGGTACATACAGTTGTACTGTTACTGATAATAGTGGTTGTAAATTTCATACAGGAAATATTATTCTTAATAATAATCCGGGTACGCTTAATTTAACAACTAATTCCATTAATGAAATTTGTAATAATGATCAGGGAAGTATTGACCTTACTGTTACAGGTGGTACTCTTCCGTTGACTTATTTATGGAGTAATGCAGCAACAACTCAGGATATTTCAAATCTTACTGCAGCCACATATACTGTAACAGTTACTGATGTTAACGGATGTGTGGATATTAAATCAGTTGTGATAACAAATAATCCGGGAACATTAGCTGTAGCAACACCTGTTGTTACAAACGAATTATGTAATAATAATCTTGGCTCGATTAATCTGACAGTAAGCGGAGTTACCGGAACAGCTCATTATATATGGAGTAATGCTGCAACAACTGAAGATATTTCTTCTTTAAATGAAGGATTATATTCGTGTACTGTTTCTGATGATGGCTCATGTCAGGTAATTTTATCAAATATTGTTGTTGGAAATAACTCCGGAACATTATCTTTAACAAATGTTGTTACACATAATGAAACATGTAATAATAATGCCGGAACAATTGATATAACAATCAATGGTGGCGTGGCTCCAATAGTTTATAACTGGAGTAATGGTTTGCATACTCAGGATTTAAGCGGGCTAAATGAGGGTAGTTATACATGTACAGTTGTAGATGCAAATTCATGCACAGTTGAAGCTCATGCAACAATTTTAAATAGTTCAGGAACATTAACAGTATCTAATGCTGTAATAACAGATGAAGCATGTAATAGTGGGGCAGGTGCAATAAATATTACAGTTCAGGGTGGAACTATACCATATACATATGCATGGAGCAATGGTGCAACTACACAGGATATTATTAATGTTCATGCAGGGAATTTTTCGTGTCAGATTGTTGATAATTCAGGATGTAATTATTTATATTCAGGTGTTGTTAATAGCATTGGAAGTAACTTTGTGATAACAAATTCTACAATTGAAGATGAGATTTGTGGAAATGCATCAGGTTCTGTAAATATTAATATCTCGGGAGGATCATTGCCTTATGTTTATAGCTGGAGTAATGGTTCTATAACCGAAGATTTATTTAACCTTAATGCTGGAAGTTATTCTGTTACTGTTACAGATATTCATAGTTGTTCAACTACCGGATCATATATTGTAAATAATACAACAATGTCACTTGCTATTTCAGGCCTTGTAGTTACAAATGAAAATTGTGGAAATGGAATGGGAGTTATTGATCTTACATATACCGGAGGTTACGAACCTGTTTCTACCATTTGGAGTAATGGTTCAACTGATGAAGATCCTGAATTATTAAGTGCAGGAAACTATATTGTAACAGTTACCGATCATTTTGGTTGTAGTGTTACCGGTAATGCCAGTGTGATAAATAATTCAAGTGGTTTTGCTGTTTCAAATTCTACTGTAATAAATGAGAATTGTGGAGATGGACTTGGTTCTGTTGATATTACTGTAAATGGCGGTCAATTACCTTACACGTTTTTATGGAGCAATGGCGCAACTACAGAAGATATTTCAAACCTGCATATAGGAAATTACACATGTTCGGTGACTGATGCGAATAGTTGTCAGATTGTTGTTAGTGAAGAAGTGAATAATGTTACTAATGGTCTGAATATTTCGAATTTAATCACACATGATGATTATTGCTCAAATGGTGTTGCTTATATTGATTTAACTATTCAGGGTGGTGTTCTGCCATATTCCTATTTATGGAGTAGTGGTCAGATTACACAGGATTTGTCAGGCATAAATGCAGGGACATATATTTGCACAATTACAGATCAGTCAGGTTGCGTTGTTGTAACAAATCAAATAGTAATTGTAAATACTCAGGTTAATCTTAATATCACTTCAATTGAAACCGGAGATATGTGTGGACATTCGGATGGAATAGCTGATATTACAGTAACGGGAGGGTATTCACCTTATTCGTATAACTGGAGTAACTCTGCTACAACACAAGATATTAGTGGTTTATCAGCAGGCATTTATATCGCAACAATTTCAGACGCTACCGGTTGTGAGTCAATTTATAATGTTACAATTCCAGAGACTCAAAATCCAAATCTTATGTTTTATTCAACTTCAACTGTTAATGATGACTGTGGTCAGGGGGTAGGAATAATACAGTTTCAACCAGCTGTAGGTGCATATACTTATGAGCTTAATGGAAATCCCGGAGGTACACCTGTTAATCAGTTTTCAAATTTATTTTCAGGAAATTATATTCTTTCAATAATTGATGGAACATGCAGATTTGATGAAAATGTTTTTGTAGATAATAATGCTTTATTTAGCAGTACTGTTGGATTTATCGGAAATGAATATTGTGGAACAGGTAGCGGATATGTTGATATTTCTGTAACGCCATCAGGAAATTATTCTTATGAATGGAGCAATGGAACATTTAATGAGGATTTAAATAATGTGCATGCCGGTGCTTATTCATGTCAGATTACTGATTTAAGTGGGTGTAATGATTATATTTTTGTAACCGTAACAAATAACGCATCTTTTACTGCATCTAATCTGGTTAGTGATGAAACTTGCGGACAGGGAAACGGAAGCATTGATATAACTATTCCTACAGCAGGGGCATATTCTTACTTGTGGAGTAATGGAGATGTAAGTCAGGATATTTCTAATTTACATGCCGGTAATTATACATGTACAATTACTAATTCTACAAATTGTTCAGTTATAACAAATTCCACAGTTGAAAATAATACAGGTGCTTTATCTGTAAATGATGCAATAATAAATGATTTTTGTAATGAAGGGCAGGGAATGATTGCATTAAGCATTAATAATGGTGCTGATTCTTATTCTGTGTTATGGAGCGACGGAAGTACATTGGATACTTTGTATAATTTGTTTGCAGGTAATTATAGTGTTACTGTTACAGGGATGCCTTCTAATTGTATCTTTGTAAATAATTATATAGTAAGTAATTCTGCATTGTTTACAGTTTCTGAAATTATTACTCATGCTTCCTGTTCATCCTGTAATGATGCTTCAATAACTATAAATATAAACGGAGCTGGTACCAATTATACTTTAAATTGGAGTAATGGTGATGTTACACCTGTAATATCTAATATTTTATCTGGCACATATTATTTAACTGTGACTGATGATTGGGGTTGTATGTTAGTAGATTCTTTTATTGTTGGTTATTTAACAAATAACAGTCAGGTTGCAATTCAGAACTTTGTTCTTGTATATCCTAATCCTGCAAATGGAACATTTAATGTTAAATATAATTTTGATAAACTAACTGACGAAAAGTTAGAAATATATGATAATACCGGTAGGCTGATAATGAGTTCAAAACTAAAAGAATTAAACGGAATTCTTAATGTTGATTTGCAATCATCACCTCCGGGAATATATTTTGTGAGAATTGTTACTGACGGTAAAGTTTATACGACTAAGGTTGCACTGTATTAAGAGATAATTTGAAAATCTTACTGGGGTTTCTCTTCTCTTATTATGAATAAAGAATAGAATGAGAATTTAAAAGGACTCTGAGATTAAAAAACTTTGTGAAACTTAAAGTTATTTTTTAATGTTTAAGCTGAGTTTCGGTAACCAGTTTTTCTTTATAAGGAAATTGTTTTTCAAATTCAATTAATTCATCAGGTTTGGTAACAAAAGTATTATCCTCAAAAAATTTACCTTTTATATTGTTTAAGCCATTTTCGTGTAACTCTAATGCCATAAATGGTTCAAAGTTTTGATTATCTTTGGTTGTTATGCAATATTTCTGTGCATTTTTAAATCCAAAACGATGGTAATATTCAGGATTCCCAAAAAGTATCATGCCATGATTACCTAATTCTTTTGCAACTTTAATTGATTCATACATTAGTTTTGAGCCGATACCTTTTCTTTGCAATTCTGGTAAAACTGATAAAGGTCCTACACATAAAATTTCATGTTCATTGTTTTGTGAATCTAAAACTTTAGCTTTTGTTGAAATTATGTGTCCAATGGTTTCATTCTCAAAAACTGCAATAAGATCGAGTTTGTTTATATATGCTTTACTTTTCCTAATATTGTGCAAAATCAAATGCTCGTCACATCCTGGCTTATAAACGTTCCAAAAAGATTCTCTTGTAATGTATTCTGTCTTGAAAAAATCTTTTTCAGTTGTTATTTTAATAAGTATTTCCATATTGTTATAGTATTTCATTATTGTATTTTAAAGTATATAAAGTATTTAATTGTGTTAGTTACATATATTCTTAACAGTCAATTTTATTAAAGTCTATAGACGTAAACTCAATTTCTTTAACAGAACTATCTTCCAGAATCCAATTCTCATCTATTCCAATAATTTCAATTATTCCATAGCTTCTTGAGATTACTATTCTGTCAAATCTTTTATTGGAATTTTGACTATTGTTTTTATATATGATTACTCTACCATATATTAAACCATTTAACTGATAAGTATAATTTTGTTGTTCAAAATAATTTAAATATTCATGATTGATAATAACATATGAGTCATTTAGAACTCTTGAATTATTGAAAAATACACTTATGTTAATTGAGTCTGAAGATAATAATAAGGTGTAATTGTCCTCACAAGCGCACTTTGTATTGCGTTTAATTTTTTCTGTATGATTTATTACATTACTTTTTAAAGTTAAAGTGTCCTTAATGTTATCATTTGTCAGAATAATATTATCTGTTTTTTTATATGGTAACCAGTTAATTATATCTTCATTAAAATCTTCACATTTTTTTGCACACCCTGTCAAAATGTACAACAGTGTCAAAGAAACTGCAATTATTGGAAGAGTTCTGTTTTTTTTCATATTATGTGTGCTAACGGTTTAAACTACTAAACGACGAACATTTACTTGCAGTCGTGCTTGCCCCTTCGGGGTCAAACCGCTAAGAATTATATTTAATGTTATATGTGTCAAGTTGCACATTACTGCTCGTTGTTTTTCCTAGGTGGTGTTAGTAATTTGTTTATTTTTATTATAACTCACAGAGGTCTGTCAATAGTGTCATATTTGAACTATTCAACTCAATTTCTAATTTTGTTCCGTCTCCAACTTCTATGGGAATTGCAAAACTATAAGGTTTATCTTTTATGTAAAATATTGATGATATAATCCATTTTTTTGTTTTTGGAATTTGAGAGTCTGAATAATATGATAAAATTTGTCCTTTTTTTCTCATTAACAATAGCATGTCACTTCCTCTAACTGACTCGAAAAAATTTTCCCAAGTTACTTCAATATGCGAAAAAACTATAACCGTTTTATCTTTTTCATTTTTTGCTTGTTTTAACCGATCAATATAGTAAGTTGTAAAAAAAGTATTTTTAAATTTTAAATATGGGTCAAAATTTACCATACATATTTGAATTGCTTCTGGTTCTATAAGAGTTGAGTCTAAAAATATATGAACCTCCCAAGTCCCATAATTGAGGTCATTTTTGCTAGAAAATTTCAATTCATTTTCTTTTGCAATTAACGATATTGCAAATAATGTCAATGAGAACAAAATTAGTAATGTCTTTTTCATGATTTCAATTTAATGTTATCTGTAAGTGCATTTTAGAAATAATTGCTAAGGTTCTATAGTCCCAATGGTTGTGTTTATTATTCTTTAGGATTATTCCATGTATTTATTACATAGTGTGATCTACCGTAATTATTGTTAATTAAGAACGACTTTTTCAGTATGAATTTTTACCCCATCGTTTACTTTTACAAAGTAAATTCCTTTTGGGAAAGATGTGAGGTCTATTTCTGATTTATTATTAAAATTATTAAGGGTTGAGAAATAAATTATTTTTCCAAAAATATTCATAACTTCAATATAGTGAATATTTTTTGTTGATGATACTGTGAATTTATCTTTAGTAGGATTTGGAAACAAGTTAAAATTTGTTTCTAATTCATTATGATTAATGCCAATTACTTCTAATAATGACCTTTTCCATACACCATTGTAAGAAAGGCCAGAAAAAATATAATTTCCATGGATAGTTAATGAAACAATATTCATATCCTGAGGAAAACCTTCGTTTCTTGAAGACCAATATAGTCCATTGTTTTCAGATATATATAGCCCCTTGCTAGTTCCGATAATTAAAGTCGAATCACTTTTAATAATTGATCTTACGCTTATATTTGAAGGGAGTCCATTATCTAAAACAGACCAATTATTTCCAAATCCAGAAGATAAATAAATACCTCCAACATAAGAATCAATATATTCAGAACCTATAAAAACATTTGTGTCATTAATTAGAATTGTGTTAGTATTAAATATAGATAATCCATTTGTAGCATTAGTCCAATGTAAACCATAATCATTAGACATATATATTTCACTTGGGGTAGCTCCTATATAAACTATTGAATCTTTTCTTGCTATGCATGTTATTGACGGAATTGGAAACAAGCCGTTATTTAATGGATACCATTGTGTTCCATTATCTCCAGATTCATAAACTCCATTACTAGTAGCTGCATAAATGTATGTACCCATTATCTCAAATGAATAAACAGTAGTAGAACTAGGTATACCATTAGACACATAATTCCAATTATTGCCATTATCACTTGTATAATAAACTCCTACATCCGTACCTGCAAAAATATAACTACCCTTTGTTATTAATGCAGTAATAGATCTACATCCGATTCCATTAATTTTTAAGTTCCAATTTGCCCCATTATCTGATGACATATAAACACCTGAACCTATTGTCCCAATGTATAAATTATTACTTATTGAACAAAAAGATTTAATATAACTTTGAATCAAACCGTTATTTACTGAAGACCAAGATAATCCATTATTTATAGTCTGAAACACTCCACCATATGTGCCTGAAAACAAACTTGTGCCTTTTATTAATAGGGAGGTTACTATTGTGTTTGATAATCCATTACTAATTGAAGTCCAACTACTGCCATTATTAGTTGATAAAAACACACCTCCAGCAGTACAAGCATAGACATTAGAACCATTTATAACAATTAAACTAATAAATGGGTTTGTAAATCCATTATTGGCGGGAGCCCAGTTATTTCCGTTATCAGTTGATAAAAACATTCCCCCAGCACAACCTTGTGCACCCGCAAAAATATTATTACCACTTATAGCTATTGTCCTAATATCAGTATTTGTCAAACCATTATTTTTTGGTGTCCAAAGCCCCCCTTCATTAGTTGATAAGAACACACCAGTGTTCGTTCCTGCATAAATATTTGTACCGTTAACAGTTAAAGAATATATATTGGCACCAGTTAAACCAGAATTTGCTAAAGTCCAATTGCCTCCATTATTAGTGGAAATATAAACACCACCAAACGTACCAGCAAATATTTTTGTTCCTATTACAGCTAAAGAATATATACTTGTACTAAAACCTGTTAAACCTGTACTGACAGATGTCCAACTACTTCCATTATTTGAAGATTTATAAATACCATTACCCCATGTACCTGCATATATATTTGTTCCATTAAAAACAATTGACGTTACTTTTGTAGAAGAGAGATCATTACTAATAGATGTCCAGAGTCCACCGTTATTAGTTGTTACAAAAATTCCACAATTTGTTCCAATATATATACTGCTTCCATTTGAGGTAATGCAATTCACAATACCTCCGGCTGGTCCACTTGTTTGTTGCCATTGGGCATTACAGTTAAAAGTTAAAACAATTCCGATAATAAAAATTAGTATTTTCATATATTATATGTTATAACATTATTTACTCTAAATTATTTATTATTATACTATTCTTTAGGATTATTCCATGTATTGCAGCTTACTTCGTAACGATTATCAATGCTACCCTGATTCATGTCATAAGCTTTTATTTTTGCATCGTCTTCCATATGTGTAACCTCACTGCCACAGCCTTCATCAGTCCATATAACTGTGTTGAAAAATTTATCTGTGATTTCACATTTCATACAACGATTAGGAAATACTATTCCATTAAAAAGATATGCACATGAAGATAATAAAAATACTATAACAACAGATATTAGAATATTTATTTTCATCGATTAAAAAAATGTTAGATTTAATTATTGAACTACTAATTTAACAAATCTCACATTTTCATCAGTTGCAATTTTTAGATAGTAAATACCTGAAGAAACCTCAGAAATATCAAATGATTCTTTAATGAAATTTTGTCCCTGAATCATTTTTTCTTTAATAACCTGTCCGCTTATAGAGTAAAGGCAGAATGTTATATCAGTTTTATTTTTTAGGTTAATCTCGATGTTTACATTATCTTTTGCAGGATTAGGATAAACTTTAATTTCATTAATATCTGATATTTCATTTATCCCATCTGGTTTATACATATAAACAGAATCGACAGCATTACAACCAAAATCGTCGGTTGTTGTTAAGCTATACCAACCATTTGCTATAATTCCTATTACATTAGAAGTTGAGCCGGTTGACCATAAATAGTTGCAATTAAAAGGACTGTTACAATTACCTGCAAATAAAGCTGATGGCCATTCAGTACTAACAATTATGGTGTCGTTTACTCCACCTAAATCAACAGTTAAATTATACGAATAAATATTTGTAAGTAAAGTGTCGTTTAAGTTATTTGTATTATTGAAATTGTAAATAAATGATTTATAAGGATAAGATCCTAATTGACCGTTAATTGTAGGTGTATATATAATTGTGTCGGTTGGTAAAAGATCAGTGGTTAAAACATATGTCTCAATTGTAGGAATTGTAAGAGGAGGATATATGCTAAATATTTGTATGCTATCATTTTGGAATAATGTATTGGGTCCATTGTTAATAATTAAAAAATGAGGGAAATTACATGAGCAGCTATTGCAAATATAAATAGTCTCGCTTGTATTATATTCAAATGATAAATCGGTTAAGTTAGGATTTAGTAATACATACACTGAATCGATTGCAGAACATCCGTACGAGTCAGAAACATTAACAATATACCAACCTTCTGAATTAACATTTATTGTTTGTGTTATTTCTAGGTCAGACCACAAATAATTACACCCAAACGGACTAGTGCATGAGCCTGCATCAAGCATATATGGGAATCCATTTACAGTAATTGTGTCGTTAATTCCACCTAAGTTTGTTGAAATCTGGTATGCATAAATATTCGAAAATGCAGTATCGTTATTTGTTTCAAAATCATTGGAATTAGAAATAAATACCTGAACTGGATAAAGTCCTATTTCAGTAATGTTCATGGAAGGGTTGTAAATTAAAGTGTCTCCCATGTTAAAATCTGAATTAATAATTAATGTGTCAGTTACAGGTGCTGTTAATGGTGAATAAATATAATTTATGATAATAGTGTCCGACTGGTAAACTGGATTTGGTCCATTGTTAATAATTAAGAAATCGGGATAATTACAAGGACAATTGTTACATATAAATATAGTGTCGGATGGATTAATGCTAACTGCTAAATCTAATATGTCAATGTTTTGATAAATGTATACAGAGTCGCTGGCTGTGCAGCCGTTAAAGTCTGTAACAGTAACAAAGTACCAACCATCGGAAGAAACAGAAATTGTTTGAGAAGTAGAATTATCAGACCATAAGTATGTGAATGGAAAAACTCCGATGCCAGCATTTAAAAAATGAGGGTAGCTTGTTACTAATATAGTGTCATTTATACCGCCTAAATCAACTGAAACCTGATAAGAATTTATCGTAATATAAGCAGTGTCATTTAAATTGTTGTTATCGGAATTACTGTATATGTAAAATTCAAAACCGTAGATTCCGTTTTGAGTTATATTTAAAACAGGTTCATAAAGTATGGAATCGTTGGGAAGTAAATTATTTGCTAAAATAATAGTGTCAATAATAGGGATTGAAAGAGGAGGGTATTGATAATAAACAATAATTGAATCGTTTTGTAATAAAGCTGTTGGTCCATTGTTATGAATGTATACATCAGGGGCACAGGTTGGGCAACTATTGCAAATATATAATGTGTCAGATGGAATTATTGTTGGAGTTAAATCCTGATAAAAAGGATCCAGAAAATTAATCTCTAATGTGTCATTATGGTAATTTGCAACATTAGCGGCAATTCCACCGGTAAATGCAGCATCATTAAATATTATTGACATATTGTTAATGTTGTCTGCTGATGTATGATTTAAAGCATTTCCGTATAGTCTAATAATAGCCGATGTGTCTGTTGTAGATTCAATCTGAACTGTTATACCTGCAGGAATATTTGATGTAGTGTAGTGTGTTGATGGTAGGAATATTCCTGAGTTTAGTATAAAAGTTTCAGTATATAATTTAACAATAATTGAATCTGTTGTGCTTCCGTTATTTGTTATAGATTCATTAAAAATGGAATTATCCCATATCATTGTTGGTGGCGTTGTATCAATGAAATCTATCCCTATATTATTTTTTGAATTTCCAATAACAAAGTTCGATGATAAACCGAAATATGCAGCATTCAGGAATGTAATTGTCAGGTTATTTATGTCATTAATATTAAGGTGCTGACTTGCATTACCAATTAAACTTATTGTTGCAGTAGTGTCTGTTAAAATATTAATAACGGTTGTTAAGCCTGCAGGAACATTAGCTGTTGTGTATTCAACCCCTTCAGTAAAGGTTCCGATATTTGAAAAAATATGATTCTTTAATTTAAGATTTAGAGAATTTGTAATAGAACCATTATTTGTAAATGCCTCATTAAAAACAGAAGTCAGCCAGATTAATTCGGGTAATGCCTGATTTGCAGCCTTTGGTGTTGGCACTGCCGCTTTATATGTAGCAGTATTTCTTAATCCTCCGGTACCGTTTGAAATTCTTGAACAAGATACTATGTCTTTATTGTTATAAAGATTTTCGTCAATTTGTGGTTGACCAGAATTTAATAATGTCAGTAATTGAACATCTGTAGGGTCGCTGGTTTCATATACAATTGCATCAACAAGATTTGTTAGTGTTAATGTAGTACCTGCAGGAAATGTTGAAGCATTATCGGTATATAAAGCAACTGCATCTGCGCCATTCTGTAGCAGATTATCTGCAAATGTTATAGAAGATCCTGAAACAGTAGAATTGCCTATAACAAAGTACCCGTTATTATCAGTTGTGTATCCGTCCAGATCGAATGAAAGATAGCTTTGATCTGTACTCCCATTATAAAAAACAACTGTATAACCATCTAATGGATAGTTGCCAACACCGCCATCATAAAGCTCAACAAATTCAAGAGAATCATTACCAGTCTGGTCGCAATCAAGTTCATTAATAAGTACAGTTGCTGGTGGTATAATAGGGTCAAAAACAAGTTGTACAAATTGAACACTTCCTGTATCAGCATTCATTGCATCGCATACGTGCAAAATCCATGTTCCGTTGGGGTTTGAGTTGTCATTTAAACTATTGAAATTTCCTAAAGGAATATATGAACCAACAAATGGTGGAATCCCTGTACCAATTGGTCCATTAATACCTGTCATATTAAAATTTGTGTATGAGTCGCATAATCCATTTACGATGCCAAAATTATCTCCTCCACCTCCAGTATTTGAGACTAATGAAACTGTAGCTCCGCTTGGTGATTCTAATATTGCGTTAATATCAGCATCCCAGGTGTGTGTTATAATAAAATTTACATCTTTTAAGTTAACAGTTGTTCCCATTTGTGTTCCTGAAACACCGGAAACATTTATTGGAATATCAACACAACCTGCATCAGGTATATGAATTTGAAGACCACAAACTGATGGGTTATTTAAAATTGAAAGTAAAGTAGTAAATGTAATTGGTCCCGACCATACACTGTAATCGCCACCACCACAGTCAGAACGCACATAAAAACTATAATTTGTGTTTGAATTTAAGCCGTTTAAAATATAAGGATGTGAAGTAATATTATTTATTAATGTGCCAGTACCTATAGCAAAACCAACCGGTCCGTATTCAATTTCCCAGGTGGTTGCTGATCCTTGAGGAACCCAGTTAAGTGTTGCTGATACATCGGAAATATTTGTTGCCGTTAGTGTTATTGGTTTTGGACATGTTACCGGGATGCAGCTGCTTGTAAAGGTGTAAAATAATCCTGCTGTTGGTGCATTACCTGTTGCCCACGAAAAAACTATATTGTTGGATGGATCAAGCATTTCGAAACTTGTTTCGTTATCATAAACTCCGGTTGTCCATGATAATTGAATATTTGCACCGTTACAAAGATTAACATTAGCTAAGTTTTGACCTCCACCGGTAACAGTAAAAAATCCCATGTTAACACCATTCTGGTATACTGTAATTCCTGCGCCATTCCAGCTGTTTCCTATATCGTGCATATTCATTGCAAATGTGCACTGATTTGCAGGTAAACAAACCAGAGTACTGAAAGTATATGGTCCGGTCCAAGAACTTAGATCACCACCACCACAATCATTTTGAACATAAAAAGAATAACTTGTTGCTGAAGTTAATCCCGATAAGTTATAAGTATTAGTAGTTAAACCGTTAACAATAGTTCCTGTACCTAAAGTAAAGCCAGCAATTCCGTATTGTATATTTGATAAAGTTCCTGGAGTTGTCCAACCTATAGTTGCTGAATTTAGTGTGATAGCTGTAGCTGTAAGGCCAGTTGGAGTATTGCAGCTAGGGCAACTTGCAATACCAATGTTTGTATTGTTTGCGGTAGGATTAGGTCCGTCATGAAATATTTCAATTCCCTGGTTATTGTATATAAAATACTCATTTTCTTCGGGCCATTGACCAGCTGTATATGTTACACTAATAGAATTTCCAATTGTTACCGGAAATGAATATGTTAATGGTCCGGCACCTGATGCAATTGTATATGGTCCATTAACGGTGCTGCCTACTGTAACAATTACCTCACCTCCATTCCAACCATCGCCAAAAGTGTCTAAAAGAACTATTGAGTAATTACATTGTGATTTTACAAATATGAAAGAAATTGATAGTAAAAATGTTATTAAAATTACTTTTATTGTTTTCATAGTAATGAAATTTGAATTGTGGTTAAAAATATGAAAAATTAAGATATAAGTCAATGATTTAGTTTTCTTTTTTCTAAAAAAATGTAATTAATTTAATATCTCAAATTTCAAAGTATAATTCGTATAAGCTAATTCCCGAATTTCAATAAGTTTAGTTAATTTTGCGGACTATAATAAAGATGAAAATTGCGTTTTATACACTTGGTTGTAAGTTAAATTATGCCGAAACTTCTACTCTTCACAGAGTTGCAGTGGAGCAGGGGCACGAAGTAGTTTCTTTTACCAGTTCAGCAGATGTTTATGTGATAAATACTTGTACTGTTACAGGGGCTGCTGATAAAAAATGTAGAAATATTATTCGTAAAGCAATTAAACAACAAGTAGGAAGTAAGGTAATAGTAACAGGCTGTTATGCCGAGTTGAATTCTAATGAAATTTCTGAAATTGAAGGTGTGAGCCTTATTATTGGGAATTCAGAAAAATCAAAATTTGTAGATTATTTAAATTCAATAACTTCTTTAGAAGATAAAGTATTTGATTATTCAAAACCAAGTCATGAATTTTTTGCAGCATATTCGATTGGCGACAGAACTCGTTCATTTTTAAAAGTTCAGGATGGCTGTAATTATTTTTGTTCATATTGTACTATCCCTTTTGCACGAGGAAGAAGTAGAAATGCTCCAATTGCTGATTTGGTAAAAGAAGCCGAGATAATTGCTTCAAAAGGAATTCGTGAGATTGTATTAACAGGAATTAATATCGGTGATTTTGGTCACACAACAGGTGAATCTTTTTTAGAACTAATTAAATCGCTGAACAATGTTACAGGAATAGAAAGATTTAGAATTTCTTCAATTGAGCCTGATTTACTTTCTACCGAGATAATTGAATTTGTTGCTTCTTCAAAAAAGTTTATGCCACATTTTCATATTCCGCTGCAATCGGGTTCTGATAAGATTTTGGGGTTAATGAAAAGAAAATATGATACAAATTTATTTATTGATAAAGTAAGAACAATTCACAGAATTATTCCGGAAGTGTGTATTGGTATTGATGTTATTGTTGGATTCCCTGGAGAAACTGATACAGACTTTAATGATACCTTTGAAATGCTAAAATCAGTTGATGTCGCGCATTTTCATGTGTTCTCATATTCTGAACGTGAAAATACTTTGTCGTCAAAAATGGATAATAAAGTAAGTGATATTAACAAAGAGAAAAGGAGTAAAATTCTTCATAAATTATCTGATGATAAAAAAGAAATATTTTATAAAAGAAATATTGGGAAGGAAGTGAAAGTATTGTTTGAGAGTAGGAGTAAAGCTGGTTATATGGAAGGGTTTACCGAAAATTATATTAAAGTTGAAGCATTGGCAAATAAAGAATTGTATAATAACGTGTCTAATGTTAAACTTCTTAGTTACAATAGTGAAAAAATGATTATGAATTGTGAAATTATTAAATAATTATGGATTTAAAAACATTGTGCAGTAAGGTTTGTGATTTGTCCAGAGAAACAGGAAAATTTATTCTAAATGAGAAATCTAAAATATCTGCTGATATCATAGAAAATAAGGGCATGCATGATTTTGTGACTTATGTTGACAAAACTTCCGAGAAAAAAATAATTGAAGGATTGAAAACATATTTTCCAGAAGCCGGTTTCTTAGCTGAAGAAAATACTGTTAAACAAACAAATTCGGAATACACATGGGTAATTGATCCTTTGGATGGTACGACAAATTATATTCACGGACTTGATCCTTACGCTATAAGCATCGCTTTAATGCAAAAAGATGAAATATTGTTAGGAGTTGTTTATGTTGTATCTAATGACGAATGTTTTTATGCCTGGAAAGATTCTAAAGCATATTTAAACGGAAAGGAAATTTCTGTATCAAAAAGAAAAACTGTTTCGGATAGTTTAATTGCAATTGGTTTCCCATATTATGATTATGAGAGAATTACAGCATTTTTAAAGTCAGTAGATTATTTCTGCCATAAAAGTCATGGGGTTCGCAGATTAGGAAGTGCTGCAACAGATCTTGCTTATGTTGCTTGTGGTCGCTTTGAGACATTTTATGAATATAGTCTTCATCCCTGGGATGTTGCTGCCGGTGCAATAATAGTGCGACAGGCGGGTGGAAAAGTCTGTGATTTTAAAGGAGGCGATGATTTTATTTTCGGGAAAGAAATTATAGCAACAAATAATTATGTATATAACGAGTTTGTTGACTTAGTTAAAAACTTCATGAATTAACATTTTGTTAGGTAATACACGTTGTTAGGAGACTTAGATGTTTTGTTAATATATTTAATGTGGTTTTTTGTGTTAAAATTTCGTAACTTTATATTAATAATTTTTGAAATTAATTAATAACCTAAATAGAAATATTATGAAAAAGTTAGGGGTATTTATATTATTAACTTTGATATATTGGCAGTCAAAATCTTCTGATTTGTCTGTATATTATTATTATTCTCCATTTTATAGTGCTGAAGTTGGTAATTATATAGAAACCTATTTAACTGTTGTTGGAAATTCTGCCGAATTTACTAAAGAAGAAAATGGTAAGTATAAGGCAATGGTTGAGATTACTATGCTTTTTAATCAGGACGGACAAGTTAAAGAATTTAGAAAATACAATTTAAAAAGCCCTGAAGTAAATGATACAAGCTCAAAGCCAAATTTTATTGATTTGCAAAGAATTAATTTAAAAGAAGGTTTATATAATTTTGAATTAAAGGTTAAAGATTTACAAAATGCAAACTCAAAAGAATTTGTTTTTCACGATATTATTACAATTGCCCATAACCCAAAGGAGATTCAGTTTTCCGGTGTTGAATATTTAGAAAAATTTTCGCCTACTAAAGAATCAAATCCATTAACAAGAAATGGGTATGATATGGTTCCTTATGTTGCAGATTTTTACCCTTCAAATATAAAAAATTTTGCATTTTATTTAGAAATATATAATACCAATGTAGTTTTTGGTGAAGCACAGGAATTTTTATTACAATATTATATTGAATCAATTTCTCAGCAAAAGCCAAGTGCTTATTATACCAGAACAAAGAAACAAAAAGCAGCAAGTGTAATCCCTTTAATGGGTGAGTTCTCAATTGATGGTTTAGAAACCGGTAATTATAATTTTGTAATTGAAATCAGAAATAAAGAAAATAAAGTAGTCTCAACTAAGAAATCGTTTTTTCAAAGAAGTAATCCAAAACAAAAAATACAATGGGAAAATATTGACCAGGTAAATGTTATGCAAACATTTGTTGAGGGAATTACATCTGTTGATACTTTGTTAGAGTATATAAATGAATTGTATCCAATTTCTGATGGTGCAGATTTAACTTATGCTCAGAACGCAATAAAATCAAGAGATTTAAGCTATATGCAAAAATATTTTTATGCGTTTTGGAAAGCAAAAAATTATTCCCTCCCTGAAGAAGAATGGAAGAAGTATAAAGAGCAGGTTGATTATGTAAATAAGCTTTATGGATCGCAAATTAAAAAGGGATATGAATCTGATAGAGGAAGGGTTTATTTACAATATGGTGCACCTAATAATACTACTCAAAATAATTCGTCAAATAACATTAATCCATATGAAATTTGGCATTATTATATAATAGACAATCAGCGTGATGGAGTATTTCTTTTTTATAATCCCGAAATAATGGGTAAAGACTACACTTTAATATACTCAAATGCAAAGAAAGAACTCTGTAAACCCAATATAACTACCCTTGTGGATAAGTTATCAAGAGGGAAATCATCATTATCCGAAAATTCTGACTGGTCTGCAAGATTGAAAGAAGATTTAAGAAAAGAAGGAATAAAATAATTCTTATATTTTATTGGTATTGAAAATATGCAGGAATTTACATTTGAAATTTGTGTATTTTTGAAAATTCATGTAGGTTTGGTAAATTTTTGTAAGTGGATAAATTAGCTGTAGTAATTTTAAACTGGAATGGGCGTGAACTTTTAGAAAAGTTTTTGCCTTCTGTTACAAGATATTCTGCTTTACCCGAAGTTAATGTATATGTTATAGATAATGGAAGTAATGATGATTCTGTTGCATTTTTGAATAATGTTTATCCTACAGTCAGAATTATTAAATTAAAAGAAAATTTTGGTTTTGCTGGTGGATATAATAAGGGATTAGAACAGATTGAAGCAAAGTATTTTTGTTTATTAAATAGTGATGTTGAAGTTACAGACGGGTGGTTAAATTCAATAATTTCAATACTTGATTTTAACGAACAGATTGCGGCTTGTCAGCCTAAAATTAGGTCTTATGTAAATAGAGATGAATTTGAATATGCTGGTGCTGCGGGAGGTTATATAGATAAATATGGATTTGCATTTTGCAAAGGAAGGTTATTTAATGTCTATGAGAAGGACAATGGTCAGTACAATAAATCTTCTCATATTTTCTGGGCTACTGGTGCATGTTTATTTATTCGTTCTGAAGTTTATTTTAATGTAGGAGGGCTGGATTTTGATTTCTTTGCTCATATGGAAGAAATTGATTTATGTTGGAGATTAAATTCGAGAGGTTATAAAATAGTATATGAGCCAAATTCTGTAGTGTATCATTTAGGTGGTGCAACATTAAGCAAAACAAATCCACGTAAAACTTATTTGAATTTTAGAAATAATCTATATTTATTATATAAAAATCTTCCTTCTGAAAAATTATTTAAAATTATTTTTACAAGAATGGTTCTTGATGGCATTGCTGCCATTAAATTCTTATTTAGTTTCGAGTTTGCTAATTTTTGGGCAGTATTTAAAGCTCATATGAGTTTTTATTTTTCTATCAGTAAATTCAAGGTAAAAAGAAATGTGAATTTAAAAGAAATGAAAGTTAAAGATTACAATACTATATATAATAAAAGTATAGTTGCCGATTTCTTCTTTAGAAAAAAGAAATATTTTAGTGATTTGCACTTTAATCCATGATGCAAAATAAACTTTCAGTAATTCAGACAGATGATGGTTCAACATCCGTTTATGATTTACAGTTTGGAGAAAATTTTCATTCAACATATGGAGCTATTGAAGAATCTAATCATGTATATATTGTAAATGGATTAAAACTCTTTCAAAAAGATGAGTTAAGAATACTAGAAGTTGGATTTGGTACAGGATTAAATTGTTTGCTAACCATTATAAATAAAGAAACAAATCAGAGAATTTACTATAATTCAATAGAAAAATTTCCGCTAAGTAAAGAACATATTGCAAAACTTAATTATTCAGATAAGTTAAAAGTATCAGATAAAATTTTTGAAAAAATTTCGAATGCTGAATGGGATAAACAATGCGAAATATCTGATAATTTTTATCTTAAAAAAATAAAAATAGATTTGTTAGACTTCATACCAGTTGACTTTTATGATATTATTTATTTTGATGCATTCAGTCCAAATGCTCAACCAGAATTATGGACTACCGAAATATTCAAAAAACTGTTTTATAACCTTAAACAAAATGGAATATTAACAACATATTCATCAAAAGGTGATGTTAAGCGTGCTTTGCGTTGTGCTGGTTTTGAGGTGTTTCGTATTGATGGTCCTAAAGGTAAAAGGCATATATTAAGAGCATTAAAGAAATAAATATTATAAGTAATAAATATCATCTTTTCAATAACATTTGTCATGTTAGTATTGTGATATTAAACATTTTTAATAATGTCAAATATCAGAAATTGAAAATTTTTATATCTCCAATTTTGTTACCATTATTAATGAAAATAAATTCTCAATTAAAATAAATTTTTAATTATCTAAATAAGTTAAAAAAATGGCAGATACAAAAGAGCTAATTACAACTTTAGCTAAAAAGCACGGAGTTGAACGAAAAAGTTTACTTCCGATTCTACAGGGCATTGTTGAAAAAGAAAATTTTCTTTCAAAAGATTCAATGCTAGAAGTAGCAAAAGTTCTTGATATTTCCGCAGCGGAAGTATATGGAACAGCATCTTTCTTTTCATTTCTTGATACAAAGGAAAGAGGTCAGTATGTTGTTAGGGTTTGCAAGTCTATGACTTGTGATATGAAAGGTAAAGAAGAAATCCTTGCAACAATTGAAAGTGTGTTAAAAATTAAAATTGGAGAAACTACTCAAGACAAAAAGTTCTCTTTGTTAGAAACAAATTGCCTTGGACTTTGTGATGAAGGACCTGCAATGCTTATTAACGATGATTATTTTGTAAAATTAACACCTGAAAAAATTCGCGAAATTTTTGGAAGGTATATAAGAAACGAAATTTAATTTAAAGGAGGACTATCAAAATGACAAATAAACCAAAAAAAGTAGATATTATTTTCAGCCCATATTCAGTTGCGCCTTATAAGATTCTAAAAGATACTATGAAGCGTACAAAAGAAGAAATAATAGCAGAATTAATAAGTTCAGGTTTAAGAGGCAGAGGTGGAGCAGGCTTTCCAACAGGAATGAAGTGGAAATTTGCAGCTGAACAAAAAAGTAGTGTGAAATATGTTATCTGTAACGCTGATGAAGGCGAACCAGGTACTTTTAAAGATAGAAAACTTTTAGTTGAAGTTCCAAGAAAGGTTATTTCCGGAATGGCAATTTGTGCTTGGGTAACAGGTGCTACAGAAGGTTTCATATATTTAAGAAGAGAATATAAATATTTAGTAAATGAACTTCAAAAAGAAATTGATCTTTTTAAAGTACATTCAAAAGAAGTTGGATTAAATTTTAATCTTCAAATATTTTTAGGTGCAGGTGCTTATGTTTGCGGTGAAGAAACTGCTCTTCTTGAATCAATGGAAGGCAAAAGAGGCGAACCAAGAAATAAACCACCTTATCCAATTCAGGATGGATTCCTTGGAAAACCAACTGTTGTGAATAATGTTGAAACTTTTGCATCTGCATCAATGGTATGTAGAATTGGTGCTACTGAATATAAAAAATTCGGAACAGCTGACCAGAGAGGTTCAAAATTATTTTCAATTTCAGGTGATTCTCCAAAAGAAGGAGTTTTTGAACTAGAACTTGGAATGAGCGTTGAAGCATTTGCTGCCGAATTTGGTGATGGCGATACAAAAGCTGTTCAGGTAGGTGGTGTTGCTGGATTCTGTGTTCCAAGAAAAGATTTTGCAAAAGCTATTATCGGTGATGGAAACACAACCGGAGGTTCTACAATGATATTCAATAGTTCAAGATCTATGTACAAAGTGTTACATAATTATTTGGATTTTTATGCTGAAGAGTCATGCGGACAATGTACACCATGCAGAATAGGATGTCAACAATTATTAAAAGGAATTGAAGCTGTTAAAAAAGGCGAAAAACCTGCTGAATACTTAGATCAATTACTTAAACTATCCGAATCGATGAGATTAACTTCAAAATGCGGACTAGGACAGTCAGTAACAAATTCGTTCTCTTCAATTGTAACAAATTTTAGAGAAGAAATGATTTATTAATAATTAATTGAATAAAAAAAAGTAAAATGGCTAATAATATAAAATTAACAATAGACGGACATCAGGTAACTGTAGAACAGGGAACCTCTATTTTAGATGCCGCAAAAAAAATCAATATTAAAATTCCAACACTTTGCCATCACGAAGATCTTTGTGTGGCTGGTAATTGTAGAATCTGTGTTGTAGAACAAGTAGGAAAACAAACTTTAACAGCTTCATGTGCAACTCCTGCTGATAACGGAATGGTAATTTTAACTTCATCTCCAAAAATCAGAAGAGCAAGAAAAGATATTATGGCTCTTTTAGTTTCTGAGCATAATACTCAATGTACAACTTGTTATAGAAGTACAAACTGCGAATTGCAAATTTTATCTGCAGAATATAATGTAGATAACTCAATTTACATGAGTGTTCTTAAGGAAAATGATTGTAAAATTGACAAAGCATCATGGTCTGTTGAAAAAGATAACAGTAAATGTATTCGTTGTCAGCGTTGTGTTAGAACATGCGCCGATATTCAACATGTAAATGCTCTTGCTGTAACTGAAAGAGGAAAAGATATGAAAATTTCTACTTTCATGCATTTACCTATGAACGAAATAGTATGTACAAACTGCGGACAGTGTATAACACATTGCCCAACAGGTGCATTAACTGAAAGAAGATACTATGATGAAATCTGGGCTGCAATTGATGATCCGGAAAAACATGTAATTATAAATACAGCTCCTGCTGTACGTGTTGCTTTGGGTGAAATGTTAGGATATCCGGTTGGAACAAGAGTAACTGGTAAAATGGTTACTGCTTTAAAGAAAATGGGATTCAATTCAGTATTGGATACCGATTTTACTGCCGACTTAACTATTATGGAAGAAGGAACAGAATTATTAGGTAGATTAAAAGATGCTTTGGTTCATAAAAAACCAGTATCACTTCCTATGATAACATCATGCTCACCAGGTTGGATTAAATTTATTGAGCATATGTATCCTGAGCATTTAGGACATCTTTCTTCATGTAAATCACCACAACAAATGTTCGGTGCATTAGCAAAAACTTATTATGCTGAGAAAAAAGGTATAGATCCTTCAAAAATTGTTAGCGTTGCAGGTATGCCTTGTGCTGCTAAGAAATTTGAAGCTAACAGACCTGAGATGAGAGATAGTGGTTATCAGGATGTAGATGCAGGATTAACAACCCGCGAACTTGGTTATATGATTAAACAATCAGGTTTAAACTTCCAGGATTTAGAAGAAGATTCATTTGATAAAATTATGGGTGAATCAACTGGTGCTGCTGTAATTTTCGGAGCTACCGGTGGTGTTATGGAAGCTGCATTAAGAACTGCTTATTTCCTAATAACAGGAAGAAATGTTCCATTTGAACATTTAAATATTCTTCCGGTTCGTGGTTTGGAAGGAATTAAAGCTGCAAGTATTAAGTTTGAAAATTGTTTACCAGAATATTCTTTCTTGGAAGGTGTTGAAGCTAAAGTTGCAATAGCACACGGTTTAACAAATGCTCGTTTAATAATGGATCAGATTGTTGCCGGAACTTCTCCATATCATTTCATCGAAGTTATGGCTTGTCCTGGAGGTTGTATTGGTGGCGGTGGTCAACCAATCCCAACAACTAATGAGATCAGACAAAAACGTATTGATGCAATTTATGCTGAAGATATGGGTAAACCAATTCGTATGTCGCATGAAAATCCTGAGGTAGCTCAGATTTATGCTGAATACTTAAAGGTTCCACTTGGTGAAAAATCACATCATTTGTTACATACCAAGTACAGAAAAAGAAACAGATATTAAAATGTTAAAAAAAGCTGCTCAAACGAGCAGCTTTTTTATTTTTAACCTCAAAAATCTGTTAGGTTTTAATCCAATTCTATTAGTTTTAAAAATTCAGTAACTGAAATAATCTGAACATTTAATTTCTCAGCTTTTTCTATTTTATCTGGTCCAGGTTTTTCTCCTGCAACAATAAATGTAGTACTTTTGGATACTGACTTTACAAGTTTTCCACCATAATTTAATACAAGTTCTTCAAGTTTTTTTCTATCAAATGGTTTTGGAAAACTACCGGTAACTACAATGCTTTTTTCTTTAAGAAGGGCAGGGTATATAATCTGATTTTCCAGATTTTCAGAAAATTGAATACCAGCATTTTTTAGTTCATTTATTAAAATGATATTTTCTGGATTCTGAAAGTATGAAATAACACTTGATGCAATTTTATCGCCTACTTCATCAACTGCTAACAAATCTTCAGAAGTACTACTAATTATCGCATCAATGTTTTTGAAATGGATTGCTAATTTTCGTGCTACAGTTTCGCCAACAAACCTGATTCCAAGAGCAAATAACACTTTCTGAAAAGGAATTTCTTTTGATTTTTCAATTCCTGTCAACATGTTATCTGCAGATTTTTCTGCAAATCTTTCAAGTTTTAAAATCTGTTCTTTTTGTAATTTATAAATGTCGGCAACAGATTTTATTAATCCATTTTGATAAAGCAAGTCAACGGTTTCTTCTCCAAGTCCGTCAATATTCATTGCTTTGCGGGATATGAAGTGTTCTATTTTTCCTTTTACCTGAGGCGGACAATTTTCATTAGGACAAAAATGACCGGCTTCATTTTCATTGCGTACTAGCTTTGAGTTGCATTCTGGACAGTACTCTATAAAATTAAAAACTGTAGAATTTTCATTACGTAGGTTTGTGTCAACAGAAATAATTTTTGGAATAATTTCTCCGCCTTTTTCAACTAACACAGTATCTCCAATGCGAATATCAAGCATTTCAATCTGATCGGCATTGTGTAATGTTGCACGTTTAACGGTAGTTCCGGCTAACAACACAGGTTCAAGATTAGCAACAGGTGTAATAATTCCTGTTCTTCCTACCTGAAAAGCAATAGAAAGTAATTTTGTTTTTACCTGTTCTGCCTGAAATTTATAAGCAATAGCCCAACGTGGACTTTTTGCAGTAAAACCTAATTCTTCTTGCTGAGCAACTGAATTTACTTTTATAACAATTCCATCAATATCAAATTTTAGGTTATGCCTTTCAGTTTCCCAATACTTTATGAAATCGAAAATTTCAACTTCAGAACTACATAATTTAATATACTCAGGAACATTAAATCCCCATGATTTTGCAATTTGTAAATTTTTAAAATGACTTTCAAAAGGAATGTTTTCGCCTAATAAGAAGTATAAAAAACATTCAAGTTGCCTGTTTGCAACTATTGATGAATCTAATGTTTTTAATGTTCCAGCTGCTGCATTTCGCGGATTTGCAAAAGCCTGTTCACCTGCTGTTTCTTTTTCGTTGTTTAATCTGTTAAAAACATCACGAGTCATTATTACTTCGCCTCGAATTACAAATTTATTAGGTACGTTGTTAATATTTATATTTTTTGGTATTGATTTAATCGTATTTACATTTGATATTACATTGTCACCAATTGTTCCATCGCCACGTGTTAATGCTTTAGTTAGTATTCCGTTTTCGTAAATTAAACTTATTGATGCCCCGTCAAATTTTAGTTCGCAAACATATTCAGGAAAAAAGCCAATTAGTTTTTCAGTTCTTGTAAAAAAAGCTTGTAATTCTTCTTTTGAATATGTGTTTCCTAATGATAACATTGGATATTCATGAGTAAATTGTTCAAAACCCTTTACTTTGTCGCTTCCAACTTTTTGACTAGGAGATGATGAGTCTATGAATTCCGGGAAAAGTTTTTCTAACTGAACAAGATCATTCATTAAAATATCATATTCAAAATCAGAAATTGTAGGTTGATTAAGAATATAATATTGTTCGTTATGCTTTTTTAATGCTTCTCTTAATAAATCAATGCGCTTTTTTGCTTCTTCTTTTTTCATGAAAAAAATATAGAAAAATGGAATTTTTATTCTGATTTAATTTCTTCTAATTTGAAATTATATTTTCTTGAAAATTCCTCCTGAAATTTGTTAAATTCAAGTAATTGTAATTGTATCTTTTTATAAGCGTTATTCCAATAATTGTTAAGTTTATTTTCATCTTCAATAGTGTATAATGAATCTGGCAGTAAATAAATATTAATTATTTGATTATACTCATTTGTGGCAATATCTTTATAAACTTCAAATAAAGACATAATATTTTTTTTGTATTCATCAGTTTTATCAAATGCCTCAGCTTGGTTTATTTTAATAGTTGATTCTTCAATTTGCTTAATTATTTTATTATGAGTAGGTAGTAATTTTTTAGATATGTTACTGTCTAGACAATAATTTAATGAGTCAAATAATGTAGATATTTTTAATTGTTCATCAATCATTAAATCATTATATTTTACAGCTTCTTCAGTTGAAGGAGAACAGGATACAGCTAATAACCCTGTAAAAAATAAAAGTAAGTAAATATTCATTTTCATAAAAAACATGCAAAAAAACAAAGCTATAATTAATTTAAATCTGGTCAAAAGAATATTTAAACTAAATATTTTTACTTTTGTGTAAACGTTAACAATATTGATGTTAAATGTCCAAAATGATAAATAAATTATTTTGTTAATTATGTTTGATTGTATTAATTAATATTAATAGTAAACTCATGAAAATTATTTTTTTAAATATTTTGTTATTTCTTGTTGTACAGCAAAATGCTTGTAATAAACAAAAAAGTACTACTCAGAAAACTATTTATACCGATTTTGGATCATGTTATGATGAAAGGGAAACTGTAAAAGTTTTAGAAAAATGTAAAGGAAAAATAATTAAAATTTCAGATAATTTATGGGCAATTCAGCCTGATGATAATGAAATAAGAAGGTTGGGAATTTGTCAGATGAATGAGGAATTAAAAAAAGAGAATTTACAAATTATTTTTACTGGTGAAATAAAGAAAGTTGCTCCTACAGAAAGATTTGCTGCAAACCCATTCAAGATTAAAGAATTAATAATTGCAGATTAATTTACACAATTGTTTTTAATTGTAATTTGCTCATATTTAATATTCAGTATAAATATATTAATAAAAAATTCTTTATTCTTTTTTTTTAACTTTTTTTATACTTTTATGCAACTAAAGAAAACAATCTTATGTCTATGCTAAATTAAAACCAAAATTTTATGAAAAAACTATTATCATTTTTATTGATTTTTACGTTTTCGTTTGGATTAATGGCTCAACAAACAGAGTCAAACAAACGAATTTGTGCAACAGATGATGTTCATCAACAAAGAATGAACACAGATCCTGTATATGCAAAAAACTTTGCTGAGTTAGAAAGCTTTGTTAATAAATTTGTTGCTGAACATCCAAATGGATATTCACCAAAAGCTGTGGTAACAATTCCGGTTGTTTTTCACGTAGTATTAACAAGTGCTCAATTTGCTTCATTTCCTGATTCAAGAATTACTGAGCAAATGACTGTTTTAAACAGAGACTATGCAGGTCTTAATACTCATTCAATGGGAGCATTTTCAACTTCATTAAAGTCAAATACTGAACTCCAGTTTTGCCTTGCAGCAGTAAATCCTACAGGTGGTGCTACAAATGGAATTGAAAAGAAAGTATTATCAACTAGTCAAACATGGGGAACTTCTTCAAATATTAAACATACAGCTTCAGGTGGTTTGGATGCATGGGATGTAAATCAATATTTAAATATTTGGGTTTGTAATTTGGGTGGTGGACTTTGCGGTTATGCGCTTTATCCAACTGCTCCTTTAAGTAATGAATATGGTTTGGTTTGTCATTATCAGTATGTTGGTGTTACTGGTGCTTCTGCACCATTTAATTTAGGTGGCACAACAACTCACGAAATAGGTCACTGTTTTAATTTAAAACATATTTGGGCTGATGCAGCAGGATGTTCTCCTGATGATTTAATTGCTGATACCCCACCTCAGGATCAGGAAAATTATGGAACTCCTTCAAGTCCTTTATATGATGCTTGTTCAACAACCTCTCCTGGTGTTATGTTTATGAATTTTATGGATTATGTTGACGATGTAGCATATGCTAATTTTACTCCTGGACAGAAAACGAGAATACAAGCATGTTTTACAGCTGGTGGACCTTTATATAATTTAAGTTTATCTACTGTATGTTCAAGTCCATCTGCAGATCCTGTTGCTGCTTTTACTGGTGCACCTTTAACTGTTAATGCTGGAGGTCAGGTAACTTACACAAGTCAATCTACCGGAACAATTACTTCCTATAGTTGGTCATTCCCTGGTGGTACTCCTTCTACATCTACTAGTGCTGGTCCAGTAACTGTAACATATAATACAGTTGGAGTTTATAATGCAGCTTTAACAGTAGGAACCCCATCAAATACTTTAACTAAAACAAGCTATGTTACTGTTACAGCTCCTGGAACTACAATTTGTGGTGACTGGAATACTGTTCAGAATACAGGATTTGCAACACAATACAGAGGTATTTCTTCTATAAATATTGTTGATGCAAATACGGTTTGGGCACCTGCTTATAATGGCTCAGGAACAGGTGGGTCTTATACACAGGAATATACAAGAACCTCAAATGGTGGAACAACATGGACTGCTGGGAAAATTAACGGTTATGCTGCATATAGCATTGCAAATATTTCTGCAGTTAGCGCAACAAATGCTTGGGCATGTTTATTTGATACAGCAAATGGTGGTGGTAAAATAATGGTAACAACAAACGGTGGAACATCCTGGACTCAACAGACAACAGCTGCGTTTAATACTAGTAGCTGGGCTGATTTTGTGCACTTCTTTAATGCAAATGACGGTATTGCAGTAGGTGATCCAAATGGAGGATATTGGGAAATTTATAAAACATCAAATGGTGGTACCACATGGGCAAGAGTTGCAACAGGAAATATACCTGCACCTTCTAGTACAAGTGAGTATGGCTGGACAGGAGTATTTAGTGCAGTAGGTAATACTGTATGGTTTTCTTCAAATACGGGAAGGGTTTATAAATCTACTGATAAGGGAGCTACATGGACAATGGCAGCAACTGGTGCAACAGATATTAATGAAGTGAAATTTATTGATGCAAATAATGGAATAGCCACAAAAAAAGTATATAATACTACAACTGGTGCACTAACAACTTTTTCAACATATAGAACTACTAATGGTGGTACATCTTGGACAGCATTTACTCCAACAGGTTCTGTAAATACTAGTGAAATGGCTCCTGTTCCTGGAACAACAAGTACATGGTATTCAGTAGGTGGAGTTTGGCCATATGTTGCAAGTACTTATGGTTCTTCATACAGTACAGATAATGGTGCGTCATGGACAGCAATTGATGCTTTGCAGTATACAGCTGTTAGTTTCTTTAATGCTAATACAGGATGGGCAGGTGGATTTAATACCAGTGCTTCAGCAGAAGGTATTTTTAAATGGACTCCATGTGCTACAATTGTTAATGATAATAGTAGTATAGCAAGAGATATTCTTATTTATCCTAATCCTGCAGGAAATGAAATTAATATCCTGATGCCTTATTCAGATGGCGAAAAAATTAATATTAACATTATGGATATATATGGTAAACTTTGTAAAAAAATAGTTGTTTATAATAATATTGATAATGCTGCTAAGATTGATATTAGTGAATTGTCTAATGGAATTTATTTAATTCAGGGTGAGTCTTCAAATGGTAAGTTTGTAAGTAAAATCTCTGTTGTTAAATAAGGGTAATTAAAATAATTATTAAAAGCGACCACTTCTTGCAAATGGTCGCTTTTTTATTTTAATAAATAATATGTTTTTAAATAGTTTTTTGTATTTTTATAAAAGAAATGATTTGAATGATTTCTGATATAATAATCTAAAATGCTGCATAGTATGAAAAGAATAATACTTTTTACTTTCTTTTTTATTGTAATAGTAAATTATAATAATGCTCAAATTAGCCATGGTGGTTTACCGCTAAGTTTTAGCCTTAATTTAAAATCAAATATTGATAAAGTAGAAATAAAACCACTTGCTGTAAATTATGTAAATAATGAGGACCTTAAATTTCCTAAAGATGGCAAACCTCCAAGGGTTGGTTATGGTTTAGCTGCTGATTTATCTTTGAATAACTCTGGTACTTGGACAATTTTAGAAGATGGCAGCAAGATTTGGCAATTGCAAATTAAATCACAAAGTGCGTTGGCGTTGGGTGTTTATTTTGATTTGTTTCACTTGCCAGTAGGCAGTAATCTCTATTTATATAATGAAGATAAAACACAGGTAATTGGTTCTTTTAATTGGCTTAATAATGATGAGTCAAAATTGTTTGCAACTGAGATGATATATGGTGATTTAGTGAATATTGAATATTATGAACCAAAAGAAGTTTTTTCAAAACCAGAATTTCACATTAATAATATAGCATATTTTTATAGGGGAGTTTCTGATTATAAAAATCCGTCATGGACTGAGCCATCTGAGTCATGTGAGGTGAATGTGAATTGTAGTCCGGTTGGAAATAACTGGCAGGATGAAAAAAAAGGAGTAGCAAGAATAGCAATTCAAATTGCAGGAAGCTATTATTGGTGTTCAGGCTCTTTAATAAATAACACTAATCAGGATTGTACTCCTTATTTTCTTTCAGCATTTCATTGTTATGAGGGAGCAACTGCATCAGACCTTAATCAATGGATTTTTTATTTTAACTATGAGGCTTCAGGGTGCACAACTCCATCAAATGAGCCGAGTTCTAATACTATGACAGGTGCTACATTAAAAGCTGATGCAAATATTGTAGGAGGCTCTGATTTATTGTTGTTGCAGCTAAATCAAACAGTTCCTAATAGTTATCATGCATATATGAATGGATGGAATAGAGCAAATTCTTTCCCTGGACCAGGTGTTGGCATTCATCATCCTGCTGGCAGTATTAAGAAAATTTCAACTTTTACCAATGCTGCAACAGGTACATATAATAGTGCCACAGCAGATGCTCATTGGACTTTGTCATGGGTTTCAAATTCAAACGGATGGGGTGTTACAGAAGGTGGGTCGTCAGGTTCGCCTTTATTTGATGCAAATAGTAGAATTGTTGGCACTTTAACAGGAGGTTCTTCATATTGCACTTCTCAAACAGCTGCTGATTATTATGGTAAAATGTATTATCACTGGGATCTGAATTCAGGCGGTTCTTCTGCGCAATTAAAAACATGGTTAGATCCTGCAGGTTCTGGTGTAACAACTTTGAATGGTAAATATTGTGACGGAAGTGGAACAACACCTGTATGTGCAACAGTTAATTTAATGTCAAGTGGTCTATACTGGAATTCATATGCAAATGGAAATAATTCATATGGTGATTTAGCAAAGGCAAATTATTTTGTTACAACAAATCAACAATCAATTCAGGATGTTGAAGTACAGTTTATATATGCCAAAGGTACTGGTAATGCAACTTTAGGTATTTGGAATAATTCAGGTTCAGCTGGTTCTCCTGGCTCATCACCAATTGCAACCAAAACTGTTCCTATTAGTACTATTATTTCTGATATTAATGCAAGTCCTATAAGATCAACATCATTTCATTTTACCTCTCCTGTAACACTTTCGGGTCCTTGTTATGTAGGAGTTATTTTGCCTACTAATTCAGGCGACACTGTCGTAATTTGGGCAGATACTTCGGTTAATTCATCTTATAACGTTGCTTGGGAAAGATGGAGCATTGCAAATGGTGGTGGATGGTATGCTTATAATAATCCATCATCTTGGAATAAAAATGTTGCACTAGCAATTTGGCCTGTGGTATGCACTCCTTCTGCTATTAATGAGATTGAATCTTTGCCGGTTTCAGTTTTCCCAAATCCTGCTAAAGAAGAAATTTTTATAGTACTTCCTTATAAAGCAGGTGAAAAAGTAGAAATATCTTTATATGATATTTTCGGAAAACTATGCAAGATTTATAATGTTGTATCTGCTGAAAATGAACAGGTAAGACTTGATCTAAGTAATCTTAGTAATGGAATCTACATTTTAAATGGTAAATCAATAAGCGTGAAATTTATTGAGAAAATTACTGTAATAAGATAGTTTTTGTAAATCAGAAAGTTAAAAAGCGACTAATGGTCGCTTTTTTTATTTAAAACAGAGCAACCTTTATGAGTATTAATCGTCTACTAAAAGGTTTTAAAATTATGTTTTTTTGAAATAGATTTTTTTTATCTTTACGAGTAAAACTTTTGAAAAATAAGAACAATATGAAATACATTTTTACTTTTTTAATTGCAGTTTTAATGTCGGTAGTTTTATTTGCTCAGAATAATACTACAAGCACAAAGCGTAAATGTGGTTTTGAAGAAGTTCAGAAATGGCGTTTACAAAATGAACCTGGATATGCAGAGGTTTATCAGAAATTACAGGATTTTACAAATAAATTTGTTGCTGATCACCCAAATGGCTATTCTCCAAAAGCTGTAATAACAATACCTGTTGTTTTTCATATTGTTTTATCTACTGCTCAACAAGCTACTTTTGCCGATTTAAGATGTACTGAACAAATAGCTGTGATGAATCAGGATTATGCAGGATTAAATACCCATTCAATGGGACCCTTTGCTGCAAGCTTAAAAACCAATACAGATCTTCAGTTTTGTTTGGCTACAATTAGTCCTACTGGAGCTGCAACAAATGGAATTGAAAGAAGAGACTGGGCTGGAGCACCATGGGGTACAAGCTCAGATGTAAAACATTTTGCAACCGGAGGTTTAGATAGTTGGCCAACTACAGATTATTTAAATATTTGGGTTTGTGATCTTGGAGGAGGCTTATGTGGATATGCACTTACTCCAGGTGGTGCTGCTACAAATCCTGAATACGGATTGGTAAATCATTATGAATATACAGGTGTTACTGGTGCTTCACCACCATATAATTTAGGTGGCACAGGTACTCATGAAAGTGGTCACTGTTTTGATTTAAAACATACATGGGGAGATGCTGGTGGTTGTTCACCTGACGATTTAGTTGCTGATACTCCTCCTCAGGATATTGAGACTTATGGCAATCCAACACCTCCTTTGTTAGATGCTTGTTCGGGAACTGCTCCTGGAATTATGTATATGAATTTTATGGATTATGTTGATGATATAGCATATGCAAATTTCACTCCAGGTCAGAAAACAAGAATTCAGGCTTGTTTTGCTCCGGGTGGACCTCTTGAGCAACTTGGACAATCTGCTAAATGTGGCGTTCCATTAGTTGCTGATTTTGTTGGTGTACCATGTGTTCCTTTAACAGTAAATATTGGCGGATTGGTTGATTTTACTGATTTAACAACTGGTAACCCAACTGCATGGCAATGGACTTTTACAGGAGCAGGTGCCGGTCCTGGACCTTTAACATCAACAATACAAAATCCTCAAAATATTCAATATAATACAGTAGGTTTATTCCCTGTTAAATTAAAAGTTACAAAACCAAATTTTGCAGATAGTATCACCAAGATAGCTTATATTGAAGTTATAGATCCTGCAGCTGTAAATTGTGATTTTGTTGGAAACCCAACAGTTATTTTATCAGGAAATACAGTTGATTTTACTGATTTAAGTACAAATGTTCCAACTTCATGGCAATGGACTTTTGATGGGGGTGTACCAAATACTTCAACAGTTAAGAATCCACAAAATATACTTTATAGCACTCCAGGTATTTATAACGTATGGCACAGGGCTGCAAATGCTGCAACAAATGATACTTTAACAAAACTTGGATATATTAAGGTAATTGATCCTGCTGATATACCACATGCTGATTTTATGGCAGATTTCACAATCAGACCTGTTGGCTCTAATATTAATTTCACAAATTTATCCACTGGTATTTATGATTCTCTTCATTGGTATTTTAGTGGTGCTGTTCCAACTAATTCTGTTGTAAATAATCCTGCATTAGTTAATTATCCAGTTATTGGGGATTTTGATGTGACACTAATCTTATTTAGTGGTTATGGTAATGATACATTAACAAAGCAACTGTATATTCATATTTTTGATCCTGCAATTGCTGACACGGTTCATGCTAATTTCCATGCAACTACCGGTAGATTAATAGTTCAGGGTGGAGCAGTTAGCTTTGAAGATTTGTCAATTGGAAATATTACAGGATGGCAGTGGACATTCCAGGGTGGAACACCTGCAACTTCTACAACTCAGAATCCACAAAATATTGTTTATTCTACTCCTGGTATATATGATGTTTGTTTAATTGTTAGCAACGCTACTTTCCGTGATACTTTATGTAAAACTGATTATGTTGTTGTAACAACAGAAACATGGCCTGATCCTAATGGTTTCTGTGATACAGTTTCTAATATTTATCAAGGCGAGCATCCATTAACATTTATGCATCTTACTCCACAACATTGGGGATATTTCCCAGGACATAACCAACTTTTATATAAATATTATGCTGATAAAGTAACAAATTATACTTTTACAGATGTTACAGGTTTGGTAGTGCCAGTTGTTAAGGCTTATAGCGCTTCACCAAATAATAAAGTCAGATTTACAGTATGGGATGTAAATAGTCAAGGATTACCTGGAAATAGAATAGGATATAAAGACGAATTAATAAGTTCTTTTACTCCATATTTATATCATCCTGTTCACTTTACTACACCTATTCCTGTAAATGGAGAATTCTTTGTTGGATTTGAGTTGTTTTATAATTCTCCTGCTGATACATTTGTTGTGTATATGGCTCCTAATCGTGGTATTACTGGTACAAATAATTTGTATTTAAGAAAAACTACAGCTTCTGCCTGGAAAACCCCAACTGAATTCTTTAATGATACCATGCTTGTTAATACAACACTTGCAATTCAAATTCAAGGTTGTTTAGTTGGTATTGAAGAAATAGATATGGATAATCAGATTTCAATCTATCCTAATCCAGCATATGATAAACTAAATATTGAATTGATAGATGTTATTACAAATTCTTTTGATTGTAAAGTTTATGATTTAACAGGGCGCAGTATAGGTGTTGAACCTTTTGAAACTAACTCAAATCATTATGAAATAGATTTAAGCAGGTTTAATAGTGGAATTTATTTACTTGAACTAAATGTAAATAATCAAAAGGTAACAAAGAAAATATCTGTAATAAAATAATTAAGCACTGGCTTAAATAACAATATAAAAAAGACTGTTTCAATTTTGAAACAGTCTTTTTTATATAGATATAATCAATGCGAGTTCGATATAAAATAATAGAATATATATTGTTTTGTTACTTCGTTGCGGATAATTAACAACGTTTTCTTATAACAAGTTAGTGTTAATTAAGTTTTATTTGTCGTATTTCTTTGATTCTTCCCAAATTTCATTCATCTCGTCAAGTGTCATATCATGTAACGAACAACCTTTTTTTATTGTTTGTTCTTCAAGGTAGTTAAAACGATTAATAAATTTATGATTGGTACGTTCTAAAGCCATTTCGGGATCAATATCATATAGTCTTGCTGCATTTATTACAGAAAATAACAAATCACCAAATTCAAGCTCTGTTTTCTTGAAATTATCAATTTTATTTGCTTCAACAATAAGTTCATCAAGTTCTTCTTTTACTTTATCCCAAACCTGTGTTCGTTCTTCCCAGTCGAAACCAACACCTCTTACTTTTTCCTGAATTCTGCAGGCTTTAACCATTGAAGGTAATGAAACTGGAACTCCTCCTAATACTGATTTATTTCCTTCTTTTAGTTTTAAGGCTTCCCAGTTTTTTTTAACTTCTTCATCATCTGCAACTACAACATCGCTGTAAATATGAGGATGTCTAAAAATAAGTTTTTCACAAATAGAATTAATTACATCATCAATATTAAATGCCTTTTGTTCATCTGCAATTTTAGCATAAAAAACAATGTGCAATAAAATATCTCCTAATTCTTTCTTTAATTCATTTAAATCGTTTTTTGTTATTGCATCTGCTAGCTCATATGTTTCTTCAATAGTAAGTCTTCGAAGACTTTCAAGTGTTTGTTTTTTATCCCATGGACATTTTTCTCTAAGCTCGTCCATTATAGCTAGCAACTTATTAAAAGGACTTAAATCATCATACTTCTTCATCATATGGGGAATTAAAAACATTTTCTACAGTCCATGCAATTGGCTCTTTAACACACAATGTTCTTACTGTTCTTGTAACCTCTTTAAATAATTCAGTCTTTTTATATTTTTTTAAATGCTTTTCTGTAGCCCAGATAGTATAAGAGAAAAACATAAGTTCATTGTCTTTATCACAAAAAATATCGTGATGCAAACAACCGTCCTGTTTAAGTTTTTCTTCTTTCAAATTATCCATAAAGTGTTCGAAAAGCTCAATTTTAGTCTCATTGAGCTCCATTTTTACAATTCTAAGTATCATAAAATTGAATTCTAATATTTGATTTTATTTCAAGTTGAATGAGATTCGCAATTGATGCATTATTCATCGCTATTTCTAATAATCCTATAGAGTTAAATAATGCAATAAATTCGTTGTCGTTATTTTCGTTGTATGTTTTGTTAATTTTTGAGATATGATAATTGGTATTTCCAAGAATAATTTTAAATCTTCTTTCGTTACAAGTCTTTTCAAATTGCTCTTTGTTAATATTTACAATAACATTACCATAATTGTCAATATAAATAATAGTACCTGTAATTGTTGATTTTTCTATTATTGGATAAAAATTCTTAACAATCTTATATTCATTTATTGTGTTTGCAAAATCTGAAATATTTTCACCATTTAATATCTTACATGCACATTTGGCAAAAACATCCTTTTCTGGAAAAGTAGATGAATCATTGGCTAAACAATAAACTGCATCTGGTGTCTCATCTGTAAAGTGTGTAAAAAAGCCATTATCGGAGCATAAAATATAACGGTTTAGGTATTTAAAACACAGATAATTATTATCACCTTCAATTACAGTCTGAATACCAATGATGAAAATTGTACCTTCAGGAAAATCATTAAAACATGATTTTAAAATAAATGCTGCCGGAAATAAATTATGTTTTGTGATGCCATTATTTATATCTATAATATTAACATCGTTTAATTGAGAATAAATAAAACCCTTAACTGCACCTAAGTAGTAGTCATTTTGTTGCCAATCTGTTATCAATGCAATATAAGGCATGTGTTAATATTATGCTGATAAAATATTTTTATTTAGATGAACAAAACTGCTTTCTTTGCGATATTCAAAAGTAAAGAATTATTTCAAATTCATGATCGAAAAAATAATACTTCTAGACGAAGTTGACCCATTAATTTTATTTGGTGCAAATAATAATATAATCAATAAGTTAACTAAAATATTTCCGACAATAAAAATTGTTGCTCGCGGAAATGAGTTGAAACTAATTGGTTCTGAAATAGAAATTGAAGCATTAGGAGAAAGGATTTTATATCTGATTGGTTATTGCAAAAAATATAAACAGCTTCCGGATGAAGTTTTTGATTATACATTTGCTGAAGAGAATCAGGCGGTTTCTACCGAACCAATAAATTCAAATGAAGTTATTCTTACTTTTAATAGCAATGGCAAACCAATTCGTGCATTTACACCAAACCAGAAAGTTTTGGTTGAATCTTGTAATCAAAATGACTTGGTTTTTGTAACTGGTCCTGCTGGTTCTGGAAAAACGTATTGTGCAATTGCACTTGCAGTAAGAGCACTTAAAAACAAAGAAGTTAAAAGAATTATTCTTAGTCGTCCGGCTGTTGAGGCAGGTGAGAATCTTGGTTATTTACCAGGTGATTTAAAAGAAAAACTCGATCCGTATCTTCAGCCATTGTATGATGCTTTACGGGATATGATTCCTGCAAAAAAGCTTAAAGAATATTTTGAAGAAAACGTTATTGAAATAGCACCACTTGCTTTTATGCGTGGTAGAACTTTAGATAATGCATTTGTTATTTTAGACGAAGCACAGAATTCTACATTAATGCAGTTAAAAATGTTTTTAACCAGAATGGGGCGGAGTGCTAAATTTATTGTAACCGGCGACCTTACTCAGGTTGATTTACCCAGAAGAAACGAATCGGGATTATTTTATGCAATAGATATTTTAAAAAATATTGAAGGAATTTCTTCAATTGTTTTTGATGAACGTGATATTGTTCGTCATAAACTTGTTAAGTCTATTGTTAAAGCATTTGAAGACAAACAAAAATAAATAAATATGGATACACTAAAAGGAACAAACTACCAGTTTCCAAAACAGAAAAGCCACTATGTTGGTAAAGTAAGAGATGTTTATAACATAAACGATGAATTATTGGTTATGGTTGTCTCTGATAGAATTTCTGCATTTGATGTTGTTCTACCAAAAGGAATTCCTTATAAGGGACAAGTATTGAATCAGATAGCTGCAAAATTTCTTGATGCAACTTCGGATATTGTTCCAAATTGGAAGATTGCTTTACCAGATCCAAATGTAACTGTTGGCGTTATGTGTGAAACCTATCCTGTAGAAATGATTGTTCGTGGATACCTTACCGGAAGCAGTTGGCGTACATACAAGTCTGGAAAACGCGAGATTTGTGGTGTTACAATACCAGATGGAATGAAAGAACATGAACGTTTTCCACAACCAATAATTACTCCTACTACAAAAGCCAGCGAAGGTCATGACGAAGATATTTCACGAGAGGAAATTATTTCAAGCGGTTTAATTCCTGAGGAAGAATATAAAATGCTCGAAAAATATGCAATGGAATTGTTTTTAAGAGGAACTGAAATAGCAAAGAAACAGGGGCTTATTTTAGTTGATACAAAATATGAATTCGGAAAAAAAGCTGGAAAAATTTATTTGATTGATGAGATTCATACTCCTGATTCATCACGTTATTTTTATTCTGAAGGGTATGAAGAACGTCAGGCAAAAGGAGAACAACAAAAGCAATTGTCAAAAGAATTTGTTCGCGAATGGTTAATGGATAACGGTTTTCAGGGACATGAAGGACAAAAAGTTCCCGAAATGACAGATGATTTTGTTAAACAGGTTTCTGATAGATATATTGAATTATACGAAAAAATTACCGGTGAAAAATTTGTTAAGGCTGAACTTTCAAGTTTAAATCAAAGAATTGAGAATAATGTTATTAATTATTTGAAATAGTAAATACTTATTAAAAATAAAAAAAAGAGCTTCCCTTTAAGAGAGGCTCTTTTTTTATAACAAATTATAAGAATCTTTCCTACTGAATAATGAATTTTTTAACAGCAGTTTGGTTATTATCATAAATTGATAATACGTATATCCCAGACTTAAAATCTGTAACATTAAAATCAGTATTAATTAATCCTTTATCTAGAAATAAGTTTTTTGTATTTATTTTTTCTCCAAGTAAGTTTAATATTTCTATTGTATAATCTCCGGAAGCTGATATTTCAAATTCAGCAAATATCTTTTTATCTGAATTAAAAACTGTTTTAATATTTAATTCAGTTAAAGATGGTTTACAGTTTATATTTTTAAGAGGGAATATTTCAGTTTTTCCATCATAGTCTGTTTGAGACAGCCGGTAATATGAGTTCCCTTCTAATGGGTTATAATCAATCCAACTGTAGTGTGTTATATCATTTGAGTTTCCTGCACCATCTACTTCTGTTATTTTTTGAAATATTCTGCCATCTTCAGATCTTTCAACTGTAAAAAAATCATTATTTGTTTCAGAACTTGTTTCCCATACTAGTTGATTTTTTCCTTCAAAACAATTTGCAGAAAAATTAATAATATTTACTGGTAAAGGAATTGAAACAGGACAAAAGTATTGCTGATTGGCAAGTAGTCCTGTTGAACCTGTAAACCCCCACCAAACATTAGGATTGCCTCCAAATACATTATTTACAAAATCATAAGTGCGTGAAATTCTTAAACTTCCATCAACGTAAACGCTTAATAGGTTTGGTGCTGCAGGATTCCATGTTACTCGAAGTGTATGTAATAAACCGTCAGCTAATAAACCATCTAATGGGTCGGCTTGAACAGGTCCGGCTAAAGGTGCTCCAGGGCCTTGCATATCACCATCAATTTCAATAGCAGTATGGTCAACTGACATATCGTAATTATGAGTAGGGAAGTCATTGTCATATGTGTCAAATTCAACAACAACTGCATTAGGTATTCCTCCGGCACCCAACTGACCACCGGTTGAGCCACACTGACTAATTCCTTGAGGTGAGTTCTGAAATACAAAAGCACATCCATCTGCTCCACCAGCTGTTGCACCAAAATACATTTGAACTGAGTAATCAAAAGCACTTGCAAACGATATTTTATTTCTATTCCATGCACATCCGTTTTGTGTTGATGCTGCTGAAGTAAGCTGTACACAATTTGGACCGGCAGTAGGATAATTAATTGCACTATTATACAGGCAATAATATTGATTTGTTGATGTTCCCGTTGTAAAGCTCCATGTTGTAGATCCCACTGCAGAACCAAGAGCATTTATTGATACAACTTTCCAGTAATAAGTAGTGTTGTCGGAAAGTGCATTTGGAATAGCGTAAGAAGTTGTTGTAAGATTTGAAATAAAAGGTGGAGTTGCAGATGTTCCAAAATAAAAATCATAAGAAGTTGCAGCATTACAGCCTGAATTAGCAGGAGCTGTCCAGAAAAAATCAAGACTGCATGAATTAATATTTATTGAGCCATTTGATGGAGTAGGATTTGTAGTTATACCGGGAACTGAAGGTGTACAACAATTAATGGCTAAAGTATATGCACCAGTATTTGATGAATAACCACTTACAAAAATATAATATGTAACGCCAACTGTGGTATTGAAACTGACTTCGGATTGTAAGCTGCAGAAATCATCATTTCCATCAACACAAATATAAGATGCACATGTTCCTGAGAATATATGTAATTTTGTGTCATATGAACTTCCACATAAACTTGCAGTTACTGAATTTCCGGTTCCAATAAATTTATACCATACTCCCGGTCCATCAACCGATGTACCACAAGAACCTGTAGGATCATTCGTAGTTGTTGCGCCAACAGTAGTTCCGGAATAGGAATTTCCACATGTTACTGTAATTGCTCCTGAGCATTGATCGTTTACTTGTGCTTTTGCAAAAAACGTCGTGAACATCAAAAAAAACATTAAAAATTGTTTCATTTTTATAAAATTATTGTGTTAATAAAAGTGCTATACGTCCATATCTAAACCGTTTTAGGTGTAAGAGCATAAAAAATACCTAAAATGTTTAGGTAACTAGCACTAATATAATAACTTTACTAATATCTAAATCGATTAAGTTATATTTTTACTAACTTTTTCAAAATATTGTTAATAAGTTGGTTGAACTATTTAATCTAAATCTGTTCAGATCTACTTTTTTTGAGGCAAAATATTTTTCGTTTTTTTTCAAATAATAAAAACTCTTAAATGTATTTTTGTTGAATATTTTAAAAAAGTGAGGAAATCTACAATAATTATATTTTTTATTTTTCTTGTTTGTACAGCCTTTGGTCAGGAAATATTTACAAAAAGAATTTCATATAATATAAATTATAGGTATGGATTTATTATTCCTCATCGTTCTTCAATGGTATATTTAATTGAGGATCACGTAAGATCATGGGATCTTTCAATCTCGGTTAAAACAAAAGGAGAAAAACCATGGCAGGTTTTATATAGAACACCTGATTTAGGTATAGGTTGTTATAGGGCAAATTTAGGCAATTCTAAATATTTAGGTACAGCAACAGCAGCATTTTTGTTTATAAAAATTCCTATTGTTAAAAAGAAAAATTTTAATTTATCATATTCAATGGGAGAGGGGCTTGCATTTTTGTCAAATCCATTTAATAAAGAAGATAATATATATAATGTTGCAATTGGTTCTCATGCAAATGCTTTTATTGATTTAGGGTTGTTTTCGGAAATGCAAATATTGAAAAATCTGCAAATTGTTACAGGTTTCCATTTTACTCATTATTCAAATGGAGCATGGCGAAAACCAAATCTGGGGTTTAATATTCCTTCATTAAAAGCTGGATTAAAATTTACATTAAGCAATTCAACTGAGATTGATAAAACCAAGATTAAAGAGTTAAAAGCTTCTTTTGTAAGAAAAAATGAATATAGTATAACATTATCCAAAGGTGTTCGTGAAAATCCTCCACCAAATGGTAAGAAGTTTTATACAACAACTGTTAGTATTAATGCCGAACGACTTTTTAATCTAAAAAGAAAATTCGGATCAGGCTTGGATGTATTTTACGATCCTTCTTTAGAATCGAGAATAGTAAGTGATAGCATTGTTTTTAAGCCATTATATAATTTCAGGTCCGGTTTGCATTTGTCTTATGATTTAATGTTTAATCGAATTTCATTTACTATGCAGGCTGGTGCTTATTTCTTTACTAAGGCTTATGATGACGGATTTGTATATAGTAGATTGGGTTTACGTGTAAAAGTATGGAAAAATATTACTGCATCTCTAACTTTAAAAACACATTTTGTTAAGGCTGATGTCATTGAATGGGGAATAGGATATAGTTTTTATAAATAAAAAAAACGGGTAATTAACAAGGAGTGGTTGGAAGAAATTCCGACCACTTTTTTTATGTCTTATTGAAGAATAAATCAGGGTTTCCTCCACATTTAAGAACAAATAATGCAATTACTAAATTTCTAATAACAAATAAATTATATGCTTGTTTAATTTTAATGCACCTTTACTCACAGTCATCCTGAGGTTCTCGAAGGATTTGCCCACAAACTCTCACACATGTTTCGAGAGCCTCAACATGACCCCATTTTGAATAAGATATAATTTACTTTGTTATAAAAACAAAAATGGCCGCAAGAAAAAACTTCCGACCACTCCCGGTAATTAACCCGTTCCTGTTACTTGTAATATGTATATTGTTATTTTACTATATGCTTATGCTTTAACATAGCTAAGCTTTACCATATTTGTTCTGCCTTTTTCATGTAAAGGTGTACTTGCCGCATGAACAACTATATCTTCATTCTTTATGAATCCTTTCTCAACTAAAGTCAGAATTGAATAATCAATAGCATTATCAATACTATTAAAATGATCTGTATAGAAAACAGTAACACCCCACACAAGTGAAAGTTTTGAAACAAGTTCTTTATTACTGGTAAATACAATTACTCTTGCTTTTGGTCTGTGTGCAGCAATTTGAAATGCAGTATAACCAGAGTAACTAAATGTAATAATTGCTTTTGCTTTTGACTGTTCTGCTAAACGGCATGCTGTATGACAAATTGAATCTGAAAGAAATGTACGCGACATTTCCTTTGGAGCATGATCTCTGTTAAAACGGTACGCTGCATCTTCAGTATAATGAATAATACTTTCCATTGCCTGAATAGTTCCTACAGGAAATTTACCTACTGAAGTTTCACCACTTAACATTAAACAATCAGCACCATCTAAAACAGCATTAGCACAGTCTGTAGCTTCTGCTCTTGTTGGTCTGAAAGCAGTTACCATACTTTCGAGCATTTGTGTTGCAATAATTACAGGTTTAGATTGTTCTATACATTTTTTTACTATTTCTTTCTGAATTAAAGGAACTCTGTCAAAAGCAACTTCAACGCCTAAATCACCTCTTGCAATCATTATAGCATCTGTCATATCTATAATGTTATCTATTTCTGCAATTGCTTCAGGCTTTTCTATTTTAGCAATAACTAAAGCATGCTTTTTCTTTTTTCTTATGATTTCTTTAATCTCAACAATATCTGTAACTGTTCTTACAAATGATAATGCAACCCAATCAACATTATGCTCTAATGCAAAATCCAGATCTTTCAAGTCTTTTTCAGTAAGACACGGAAGTGAAACTTTAGTATTAGGTAAATTTACACCTTTATGCGAAGAAAGAATTCCTCCGTTTATAACAACAGTCTCAACAGTATCTTTGCGGTTTGTATTTGTTACGCGAAGTTTAATTTTTCCATCATCTATAAGTATCTCATCATTAACCGCAACATCCTTTGGGAACTCTTCATAAGTAAGATATGCCTTTTCTTTAGTTCCAAGGCAATCAATGGTAACAATATTAAAAGATTGACCATCATCTAGCATTACACCATTATTTTCCATGTCGCCAACGCGAAGTTTCGGACCTTGTAAATCTGCAAGTATTGCAACATTAGAATGAATTTCAGAATTTATTTCACGGATAGTATTCATTACTTTCAAATGTTCTACATGTTTTCCGTGAGAAAAGTTTAAACGACATACGTCAAGACCATTTATAATCATTTCTTTAAGTACATCTTTTGGCGAAGATGCAGGTCCCATTGTTGCAATAATCTTTGTTCTTGATAAAGTCGGTTTCATAGTATTTAATATTAATATTTGGCTAAAATATAAAATTAAAGTCGAAAGGCAAACAAGGTAAAAGTCAAAAGTTAAAAGTTAAAAGTTAATGGTTTGACAGTTATAATTTTGATAAATCAAATTTGTTTTTTTGCAAAGCATAAAAAAAAAACATAATTTGCAGTCAAAACCAAATATTTAATACTATGAAAAAAATAACTTTTACATTTATTTTATTTGCATTAATTGCTTCGCCAATACTTTGCTTAAGTCAGGCTGCAGGAAACTGGTATTTTAACCAGAAAAAATCCGGAAATATTAGCAATTTTGATGATGGTTTAATTAATAATAATGCAAATGAAGCTGCTTATTATCGTCAGTCTCAGCAACAGGCATATTATCCATCTTACTCATCAAATGATACTTCTTTTACTGTTGATGCAAAAGTTATGATGAATGTTAAAGCAGATGAGTATGTTATTATTTTTGCTACATCTCAAGTAGGAGAGACCATTGAAAATTGCCATGATGTAATTAATAAAAGAATTGAAGCATTCGTAGCAAGCTTACTTCCTTTAAATGTTAAAAAGGAAGATATATATGTTGATTTTATTTCACAATTTCCAATATTTGAAGTTGAAGTTGAGAAAAAACTTTTTAGTAAGACATATAATGAAGTACCCAAAGGTTTTGAAGTTCGTAAAAATATTCATCTTAGGTATAAAGATTCTAAAATTGTGGAGCAAATGCTTATTAAAGCATCACAAAATGAAATTTACGACATAGTTAAAGTTGATTATGTTATTAATAATTCTCAGGCAGTTTATGATTCCATAAGAGCTACTTGTGTTAGAATAATTAATGAAAAAGCAAAAGAATACAAAAAACTTGGTGTTAAATTCGATTCAAAATATCAGACTGTTAATGATAATATTTCCAGTACTTATCCTTTGGACAGATATTCTACTTTTTCTGAATTTGTGAAATACACCGGAGATCAAACAAAGCCAGGAAGTAAATCGTTACCACGCTCAAATGTTCCTGCACTTTATTACGATAAAAAAGCTTATTCAGGTTATGATTTAGTAATAAATCCAGCAGTTATCGAACCTGTTGTGCAATTTACTTGCAATTTAACTGTGAAGTTTGTTTTGAAAAAACAGTAAAGTACATAATCATGAAAAATAAATTTATTTATGCTCTGATTATTTTTGCTTTTTATAGTGCCAATTGTTTTTCTCAATATGGAGGTAGTTTAGTATTTTATTCAAATATTGATTTTGAAAGTACGTTAGATACCAATTTGAAAATTATTTTTAATAATGACACTAATGACCTTTGGCAAATTGGAAGACCTAATAAATCTTTTGCAAATTCTTCATATACCCTTCCAAATGCTATAATTACCGATACTATATCTCCTTTTATAGGTCAAAATGATTCATGGTTTGATATTAAAATTAATACCCATCTTTGGATGGGGCAAGCAATGCAACTTGATTTTTTACATAAGTATGAGAATGACAGTTTACATTCAAAATGTTTTGTTGAAATAAGTTATGATCAAGGATTTTCGTGGTTAAATGTTATTGAAAATCAGAATGTTGGAATGGGGCAGATTTATTATGATAATTTATATTCATCAAATGACACTTCCGAATTTGGAGTAGCTGGTTTTTCAGGTAATTGTAATGATTGGCAATTTAGTAGTGTTTATTGGATTTGGGAAGCCTCTGCAAAAAATATTTGTGATACTGTTATAGTTAGGTTTCATTTTATTAGCGATTCTCTTGCTACTACTGGTGGCGGTTGGGTTATTGATAATATTCATATTCTCGGATTTATTAATGCTTGGAGTATTCCAAAGAATTTTGAAAACTCAGATATTGTTATTTACCCAAATCCAATAGTTGATCAGGCAGTTATTGAATTCAAAAATCCTATAAAAAAGCTGTTTATATATGATAGAGTTGGGCGAATGGTTTTATCAGAAGATATTTGTAATGATTATTTTATAATAAAGAAAGAGGAACTCGGAAGTGGTGTGTTTGTAATAAAATTATTAAATAATAATGGAAAAGAGAGTACGAAAACAATTGTTATTGAATAATGTTATAAATTGTCTTTGCAATTAAAAGATTTGGAAAGGCAAAAATGTTAATAAATTGACCTTTAGGTCATGTAGTAGTTTAATAATAAAAAATAATATTTATTTGCCATGACCTTCAGGTCGTGGCAAATAAAAAAATAAATCCGGCTTTAGCCAAAAGAAGTTATGCCATACACTAAAGTAATGATACATTTTATTTGGGCAACAAAGTACAGAATGCCGATAATTTCAAAAGAATTAAAGCCATTACTTTTATCACATATAAAGGAAAATAGTAAAGTCAAAGAAATTTTTATCGATACTATAAATTGTGTTGATAACCATATTCACATGCTTATTTCATTAGGTACTGAGCAAACTATTGCAAAAATTGCTATGCTAATAAAGGGAGAATCTTCATTTTGGGTAAATAAGCAAAAAATAATTAAGCAGAAATTTGAATGGCAAGATGAATATATTGCTTTATCTGTAAGCGAATCAGCTATTGATATTGTTAGGAAATATATTTTGAATCAAGAAGAACATCATAAAAAGAAAACATTTTCTGAAGAATATGATGAGTTTTTGGAAATAAATGGATTAAGCAAAAGCAATTTTGGCTAAAGCCAATTAGCTTTTATTTTTTTTAATCCCCGACCTGAAGGTCGGGGCAAAATAATGGAATGATAAATTTGCAATGACCTTTAGGTCGTGGCAAATGAAAAATATAAATCTGGCTTTAGCCGAAATAAATTATGATAAATAATAAAGAAAATATCATCCGTTGTCCCTGGTGTTTAAAAGATGAACTTTATATAAAGTATCACGATGAGGAATGGGGAAATCCTGTACATGATGATAAAAAACATTTTGAATTTTTAATTCTTGAAACTTTTCAGGCCGGGCTTAGCTGGCATACTATTTTAAAGAAACGAGAGAATTTTCGAAATGCTTTTGATGGGTTTGATGTTATAAAGGTAAGTAAGTACAATGAAAATAAGATAGAGTCATTGCTGCAAGATGCCGGAATAATTAGATACAGACTTAAAATTGAATCTGCTATTGCAAATGCAAAGGCATTTATAGCTGTACAAAAAGAATTTGGAACATTTGATAAATATATTTGGAATTTTGTTAATAATATGCCAATAAAAAATAAGTTGAAATCAATGTCAGAAATTCCTGCAAAAACAGAATTATCTGATAAAGTTAGTGCAGATATGAAAAAGCGTGGATTTAAATTTGTTGGTTCAACAACTATATATGCGCATTTACAGGCTATTGGTGTTGTTAATGATCATTTAGTTAATTGTTTTAGATTTAAGTAATTTATTTCTAGTATTTATATAAGAGTAAATAATTCGTTGATTAAAAAATAAAGCTAAATTTGCTAACTTTTTTTAATAATGAGTTTTAGCAAATATTTTAATCCTGTTAAGTCAGAGTTTATTAAAAATACTCTGACATTAATGAGCGGTACTACTATAGCTCAAGCCATTAACTTTCTTTTATCTCCATTACTTACAAGAATATATTCTCCTGCAGATTTTGGATTACTTGCTACATTTATGGCTATTACCAATATTGTAGGAAGTGTAAGTTGTTTGCGATATGAAATGGCTATTATGCTTCCAAAAAAGGAAAGTGATTCGACAAATATTATAGCATTATCACTTCTAGTGAATATATTCTTTGTTATACTAAGTTTGATAGCTGTTGTGTTGTTTTTTATAATTACTAAAGGTTCAATAATTAATAATTTGTCAGAAAATATTTTTTATTTAATTCCATTATCAATTTTATTAATGGGTGGAATTCAAATATTTAACTTTTGGTCGTTTCGACTTAAAACATTTAAGCAAAATGCTTTAGCAAGAATAGGAAATTCAACAGGAAATATTTCTATTGGTTTAGTTTTAGGTTTTTTAATGAATGGGGGTGGTGCTGGCTTAATCATTGCTTATGTTGGTTCAATGGTAATAAACATTTTGTTTTTAATGTATAAACCATTTAAAAGCCTTGGATATTATATAAAGCAGGTGAGTAAAACAGATATTAAAACTGTTGCAAAAACAAATAAAAAATTTCCAATAATAAATACTCCCCATACTTTAATCGGTGCATTTAAGGATAGTGGAATTGTGTTTTTAATAAAAGATTTATTTAGCCAATCAGTACTTGGTAGTTATTCTTTTGCATACAGGGTTTTAAGCATTCCTACAAGTATAATAAGTTCGTCAATTTCGCAAGTGTTTTTTCAAAAAGCCACACAATTAAATCATGAAAATAAACCATTAAAGCCTCTGTTAATTAGTATTTATAAGACTTCTGCTTTTGTTGGTTTTCCTATATTCTTAATATTGTTTTTTATAGCACCAGGCTTATTTGCATTTGTGTTTTCTGAAGAATACAGGCAGGCAGGTGAAATTGCAAAATATCTTTTACCATGGATATTTATAAACTTTGTTGCTTCTTCTGCTTCTGCACTTCCATTGATATATAACAAATTGTTTGTACCAATGTTGTTTTCAATTAGTGATATTATTTTGCAAGTTGTTTCTATTATTATTGGTTGGTATTTTAATAGTTTTGCCTTGGCATTTATATTAATGGGAATTCTTTGTTTTTTGAATACTTCAGTAAGTTTTGTTTGGTTATTCTCAATTATAAATAAAGCAGAAAAAAATGAAAAAGAAGAATAATACACTTTTTCATACACCTGATTTTATTTCGCTTATTGCGAAAGAATATAATAATGCTGAAATTATTGGTTGGATAGTTGATGAAATTAAAATATATGGTATTGTAACAAAATATAAAATATTCTCACAACTTTATATACTTCCTTTTGGATTGTACATTCCTGAATTGTCTACAGATTCTTTTAATAATTTTATTAAAGTAATTGAGTCTGAATTAACAAATTATGATTATATAATAATAAATAATTCGCCATTTAGTAAGAAATCTTTTTCTGAATATTTTGATTCCAAATTATTTAAATTTAATAATAACCATTGTTATATTTTAGAATTAGATAAGCCATTAGTAGATATTGTTAAAAGTTTTAGCGATACACGTCAAAAGCATATTAAAAGAATAATTAAGAAGAATGCTTTAAATATTTTTCAAACAAATGAAAAAATATATTTCGAGAAATATATTGAATTATATAAAGATACTTTAGCAAGGTGGGGTGAGTCGACTCCTGCATATTCATTTGAGTTAATTGAAAGTTTGCATAAGGTTGATAATATTAAGCTTTGGGTAGCAGAATATGAAGGGAAAATGCTTTCAGGTATGATATGTTTTTATGGCGAAAATACTGTGTTTGATTGGTTAGCAGCAACAATAATAAATGATGAATTTAAAAAATTATATCCTGCTATTGCTGTTCAGTATGCTGTAATTGAACATGCACATAATCAAGGATTATCATGTGTAAATATGGGTGCTTGTGATAATCTTGACGGAGTAAAGGATTTTAAGCTTTCATGGAATGTTAAGGAGTTGACATATCAAACACTTGTTTACCAGACAAAAACATTTAAAGCTTTAAAAAAAATACAACACAATATTTCAAAATTAAAAGGAATTTAAATATTAATTGTAATTTGCAACTTTGTTAAGAATAGATGAAAAGTTTCATAGTTAAAATACTAAAAAAGAGTTTCTTCATGCAAAGGTTACTAATGCATTATAACTCTTATAGAAATCTTAAATATATTTATAAAAAATTTCAGTATGTAACTTTTGGAAGAGGTGTTGAAATTATAAACCGCACAAATTTAGTTTTAGGAAAAAATGTTTCTTTTCAAGATAGAGTAATGCTTCATTGTGGAGGTGTTGATTGGTGCGATTTTAAAGGTGGAATTGAAATTGGTGATAATTCAGTTATTTCTCCAAATTGTATTTTCTGGGGATGTGGTTCTAAAATTACTATAGGTAAAAATTTTGATTGTGGCCCTGGAGTTAAAATATTTGCTTCAAGAACAAAATATGAAGAATTAACAAAATATCCCGAAATTAATAAACATGTTTTTGAAGATGTAATTATTGGGGATAATGTTATATTGTATACAAATGTAGTAATTGGGCCAGGTGTTAAAATAGGTGATGGAGCTGTAGTTGGTGCAAATAGTATGGTTTTATCTAATGTTGAACCATATACTTTAGTTGCTGGATCACCTGCTAAATTTATAAAAAATAGAATTTAGTCCTCATGAAAATCATTGTTACCGGCTTACCTTATTTTGGTAGAAAAATATCTGCTCTTCTAAAAAATGCAGATGCTGGTAATAATTATATTTTTCTGAATACTTATTACAGTAATTACGATAGACTTCGTTTTCTTTGGCACATTTTAACAGCTAAAACAGTTTATTCAATAAATGGAGCAACAGGTAAAAGTTTTGTTCTTAGTTTAGCTATTAAGTTTAAAAAACGTGTGGTTTTTCATTGGGTAGGCTCTGATTTAGAGCTGGCCAGAGTTGCTATAAATAATAATACTGCTGAAAAAAGATTTATTGATTTTCCTGTTCATTTAACCGATTCACCATGGTATGTAACCGATTTAAAAGAAATAGGAATAAATGCAAAATATCTTCCGCTATTGTCTGTAGATAAAGCTCCTGATTCAGTTTCTTTTCCGACTGAATTTAACGTACTTGCTTATATTCCTCAGGATAATCAGGAGTTTTATGGAATATTATCAATCATTGAATTGGCAAAAGTATTTCCTGAAATTAATTTTAATATTACTGGATCAAGCGAATATTCTGTTGAGTTACCAACAAATATAAAATTGCTTGGTTGGATTAAAGATATGAAACCGGTTTTTGAAAATACAGTTGTTTCAATTCGTTTTCCAAAGCATGACGGGCTTTCATTTTTTGTGCTTGAATCTTTGCTTTATAGTAGGTATGTTATTTATAATTATCCAATTGATAATTCTATTTTAGCTAAGAATATTGAAGAAATTAAGTCTGGTTTGACTGAACTTTTAGAAAAATTCAAAGCAGGTAAATTAGAGTTAAATATTAAGGGAAGAGAGTTTGTAATACGTGAGTTTTCACAAGGGAACATTAATAAACTTGCAAAAATATTAACAAAGTAATGAAAGCTGATAGTAAAATTCATGTTATTTTGTTATCGGTTTACTTTCCGCCAATACTTTCGGTTGCAAGTAACAGAATGATTGCTTTTGCAAAATATCTGGATAAAGAAAAATATAATGTGTCAGTTGTTACACTTTATTCTGATGGCTCTGAAAATGTTGAATTACCAGATAATGTTAAAGTGTATTATGTTAAGAATAGCCAGTTTTTAAAACTAGCAACCTTTAAAAAACATAGTTCATATCTGGTTCATAAGCTAAAGGCATTATGGAATAAAATAATAATTTCATTGAATATTCCTGAATATTCATCCTGGCAAAAAGGAGCATTAAAAAAGTTAAAAGATATTATTGAACCCGATTCAGAAACTATTATTATAGCAAGTTTTCCTGTAGAAGAACCTCTTGAAGTTGCAATTAAAATTAAAACCGAATTTCCTAAGGTTAAATTCATCGCCGACTTACGTGATGCATTATCCACAAACCCTTTTGTTAATGAACAAATTAGAAATAGGTATGATAATCTGGAAAAAAGAGTAATAAATTCTGCCGATATAATAACCACAGTCTCCGAGCCAATAATAGAAGATCTTAAGATTAAATTAACAAATAACAAAATTGTTTTTTCTGAAATCAGAAATGGCTTTGATTTTTTGCCCGGCAACATTAATAAAGTAAATGATAAATTCACAATTACTTATGCGGGAACTTTTTATGCAGATAGAAATCCAACACATTTCTTTAATGCTTTAATAAGTTTAATTGAAACTAAACAAATTGAGATACCTGTTGTAAATTTCTTAGGCGTAAGCGGTGGAATAATAATTCCTAAAGCACTGAAAGAAATAGTTAATTGTTTTGAAAGAGTTGAATATGAGCAAATAATTCCAAAGCTTAAATCTTCTGATGCTTTACTTCTAATTCAGCCGGGGAATGGGTTTAAGGGACTATTTTCTGGTAAGATATTTGATTATCTTGGTGCTATGCGACCAATTATTGCAGCAATAGATAAAACTGATGTTGCTGCTAAATTAATTTTTGATTGTAATGCAGGTTTTGTGGCTTCATTTGATAACGAAAAAGAAATTTCCGATGCGATATTATCTGCATATAAACTGTGGAAAAATAATGAGAGCCTTAAGTTTAATGAAGAATTAATACTTGAACATCATCGAAGCAAGCAGGTACAAAAGTTAAATCAACTTATTTTATCTTTGTTTCATGAATAAGCCAAGATATCTTTTGTTTGGAAATGCAGAAAGTGTTCACATGCTTAAATGGGCTAAGGAATTGGTAAAACATTACGATGTGTTTATTCTTTCACCTCTTGGTGTTCATACTGATATTTTAAAAATTATTCCAGAAACTAATATTGTAACATTAAACTTAAAGTTAAATCCGGATGGAGGAAATGTCGCTTTATTAAAAAAACTTTTTCTTTTTAAACGACTCATAAAACAAATAAATCCTGCAATAGTGAATGCTCATTATATTACCAGTCATGGATTTATTGCAGCAATAATTAAAAGTTTATTAGGAGTTAATTATGTATTAGTTCAATCAGCATGGGGAACAGATATTTTAGTAACACCTAACAGAAGTTTTTTGTATAAATTTATTACAAAATATTCTTTAAATAAAGCAAATGTAATAACTTCAGATTCAGAATATATGTCTGATGTTATAAAAAAGCTTTCTAAAACTAAATGCATTACTTTTCCCTTTGGATTGGATTATTTACCAGAGGTTAAAATTGAAGAAAAGGATATTAATTTGTGTTTTTCAAATCGTGCATTGACCGAAAATTATAATATAGATAATGTTATTTATGCTTTTGCAACAATGGTATTTAAGAATGAAAAGCTTAAATTAATTATTGCAAATGATGGTTCAATGCGTAATGAATTAATTGAGATTACTAAAAATATTGGATTAAGCGATAGAATAGAATTTAAAGGATTTTTGTCTGCTTCGCAACAAATTGAAATATATAAAAAATCTACTTATTATTTTTCTTTACCTACATCAGATTCTACTTCAGTTTCTTTGTTGGAAGCTATGGCATATGGATGTATTCCAATATTATCTGATTTGCCGGCAAACCGTGAATGGGTTGTGAATGGAAAAAATGGTGTGATTTTTACAACAAAAGAAGATTTTATAAATCATATACCTGATAAGTTGAAAGCATTTAATGAGAATAGAATTATTATTTCTAAACGAGCAATTTTTTGTGATTCAATTTTAAAGTTTGTCGAAGTGGTTATGTCTGAATTGCAATAAGTTTAGGCGAGGTTTTTAAAATATGAAAAATTATCAAGACGTAATAAACGAGAGATTTGACACTGAAATAGACAATAATAATTCTATTTATTCTCCAATTCATCCAATTGGTAAATATGTTAGAAAAAAAATGTTTGGTGGATTAAATGTTTTTTTTAATGAATATAAAATTAAATATGGTGAATTAAGTAATAAAAAATTATTAGATATTGGTTGTGGTGATGGTGGGATGATTGAATATTTTTTAACAATAGGTTTCTTCCCAGATAAAATTATGGGAATTGATTTATCTTCAAATAGAATTAATAAAGCACAAAAAAGGAATAAAGATGTTCAATACACTTTGGCTGATATAACAACTCTCAATTTAAATGAAAGAAAATTTAATTTAATTACTTCTTTTGATTTATTTTCGCATTTAACAACAAAGGAACAAATAATTAAAGGGCTTTCAAATGTTTATAATCATTTGGAAGATGATGGGTTGTTTTTGTGGTATGATATATATTCTAAGGATCATTTTTTGCCTGCTAAAGATGCCGACTCATGGGGATTTAATAAGGAACAGATGATTTATTTATCAATTGAATTAGGATTTGAAATAGTGTACTATAAAACTTTCTTTAAAAACTTTTTTAACAGATATCATTCAATTTATCAAGTTAAAAGATTATCTCCGGGAATTGTGAATATATTAGAAGCAATTTTGCCCGGAATGCCTGGAAATATTATGCTGGTTTTTAAAAAGAAAAATGTAGAAAAAGAAATTCATTATATAACAAATAAAAATAATTAGCTACATATTTATAGAATGAAAATCCTTTTACTTACTCAATATTATCCTCCCGAGATTGGTGCTCCTCAAAACCGATTATCGGAACTTGCAATAAGGTTAAAGCAAATGGGTGATGAGATTGTTGTATTAACAGCATTACCTAATTATCCTCATCAGGAAATTTATGAGGGTTACAAGGGTAAATGTAAAGTAAAAGAAATAATTGAAGGTATAGAAGTTCATCGTACATGGATATTTGTCAGGAAAAGCAGTTCAATATTTTTAAGGTTGTTAAATTATTTTTCATTTGTATGGAGTTCATTCTGGTATGGTTGGTTTAGATTAGGAAAGTTTGATTTGATTATTTGTGAATCTCCACCTTTGTTTTTAGGTATTTCAGCTTGGTTACTTAAAAAATTAAAGGGGAGTAAATTACTTTTTAATGTATCCGATCTGTGGCCTGAAAGTGCTGAGAAATTGGGTTTGGTAACAAATCGCATGTTTCTCAAATTATCTGGCAGTTTAGAACGATTTATGTACAAGCATTCTGAACTTATTAGCGGACAAACACAGGGAATTGTAAAAAGTATTTCTGATCGTTTTCCAAAAAAGAAAATATTCTGGTTACGCAACGGAGTAAATACAAATTTCTTTGATCCATTAAAGGAATATGAAGATATAAGGATAAGATTAGGAATTGGTAAAGATAAATTTGTAATCTTTTATGGAGGTATTATAGGGCATGCACAAGGGTTGGAAGTTATTTTAAAAGCTGCATCATTTTTAAAAGAAACTAATGTGTTATTTGTTTTGGCAGGCGAAGGACCAGTAAAAGAAGAGTTGATGAAAATGAAAGAAAACCTGAATCTTTCAAATGTGCTTTTAATTCCTGCGTTTAAAAAACAGGAAATGCCTGCTGTTATTAAGTCAATTGATGCATCTGTTATTCCGCTTAAAAAACTAGATTTATTTTTAGGTGCTATTCCATCTAAAATATTCGAAAGTTTAAACATGAAAAAGCCAATAATACTAGGTGTTGATGGCGAAGCGCGTGAATTATTTATAAATACCGGCAAGTGTGGACTTTATTTTGAGCCTGAAAATGAAAAAGACCTTGCTGAGAAAATAACTCTTTTATATAATGATAAGCAGCTTTATTATAATCTTGCCGAAAATGCGTATGATTATGTTTTTAAGAATTTTAATCGTGATATAATTGCAAAAGAATTTAAAGAGTTTTTAACTAATTAAATTAATAAAATGAATTAGTTTTGATGTTTGAAAGTTAGTAATTGTAACATTATAAAATAAAATGCTTAAGATTCTAAATATTATAGGTGCCCGTCCTCAGATTATTAAAGCTGCTGCTATAAGTAGGGCAATTAAAAATCATTTTTCTGATAAGATAGAAGATATTATTGTTCATACCGGTCAGCATTATGATGAAAATATGTCTGAAGTTTTTTTTACTGAAATGGGAATCCCCAAGCCAAAATATAATTTAAATGTTGGAAGTGCATCACACGGAGTTCAGACAGCTGAAATGATAAAGGGAATTGAGAGTATTATATTTTCAGAAAAGCCAAATGTAGTTTTGGTTTATGGTGATACAAACAGCACTCTAGCTGCTGCTGTTGCTGCTGCAAAATTACATATACCGGTTGCTCATGTGGAGGCAGGATTGCGCTCATTTAATAAAAGTATGCCAGAGGAAATTAATAGAATCACATGTGATCATGCCTCAACATTATTGTTTTCTCCAACCGAAACCGGAATTAGTAATTTAGAACGAGAAGGATTTAAAATAAATGCTGAAAAGCCTTATAATATTGATAATCCTGGCGTATTTCATTGTGGAGATGTAATGTATGATAATAGCATATATTTTTCAGAAATATCAGCAAATAAGTCTAATGTTATTGAGAAATATAAATTAGAGAAAAATAATTTTGTTTTAGCAACAATTCATCGTGATAATAACACTGATAATCCTGTTCGTCTAAAACAAATTTTCGAAGCGATAATAAAGATTAGTAAAGATTATTCTATTCCTTTCTTTATCCCATTGCACCCTAGAACTTCAAATATTCTTAAGAAAAATATTGGAGATGAGTTGTACAATCTAATAATTAGCAATAAGGATATTATTTTGGCGCCGCCTGTTTCATTCTTTGATATGATACAGTTGGAATCGAATGCAAAACTTGTGTTTACTGATTCTGGCGGAGTTCAGAAAGAAGCGTATTTCTTTAAAAAACCCTGCATTATTTTACGTTCGGAGACTGAATGGGTGGAAATTGTTAAAAATGGAAATGCAATTATTTGCGATGCCGATTTTAATAAAATAATGGATGCGTGGAAATTGTTCAACTCTAAACAGAATATGGAATATCTTCAAATATTTGGTGATAGTAAAGCATCTGAATTTATTTGTGAAAAACTAGTTGAAACCTTTGAGTAATGTATAAAACAATTACAAATAATTTACTTTTTTATAGCAGTTTACTAGTTGCTTTTCTAATGCCATTGTCGCATAAAATTACTGTTTATGCTATAATGTTATTTGTTTTATCGTGGTTGTTATCCGGACAATGGCTGCATAATGCAAAATTTGCAATTAAGAATTCAGTATTTATTATTTTAGTTACTTTCTTTTTACTGCATTTAATTGGTTTGCTATATTCTTCAAATATGCATGCGGGCTGGTTTGATATAGAGGTAAAGCTTACAATGATTTTATTTCCCTTAGTGTTTTTTCTATCAGATTTCTTGAATGAACAAAAACGTAAATCAGTATTATTAACATTTGTTACCGGAACAACACTTGCAATGTTTGTTTGTATTGGTGCTGCTTTTTATGAATATTTTGTGAATAATGTAAATAATTTCTTTTACATGAAATTGTCAGTTTTTCATCATCCTACTTATTTTGCAATGTATATATGCTTTTCATTAGCTATTATTTTGAAATATTTATTCTATAATGAATCTGAAATTAGTAATTTTTTAAAGTCATTATTTGTCGTTTTAATATTATTATTTGGAGTATTTATTTATATGCTTTCTTCTAAGGCTGGTATAATAATATTCTTTATTACATTAGCTGCAATGTCGCTTCCGGCTTTATTTAATAAGAGTAAAAGATTATTTGCGTCTATTGTTTTATTTTTTGCAGTTTTTCAAATTTGGTTTTCGTTAACTCAGAATATGCGTTTTGAAACAGTTTCAAAATCAGTTGCAACTGCCGAGCAAAATGTTACAACAGCCGAGAGTAATGGCGTTAGAGTATTGATATATGAAGCAGCTATTTATATTATTAAATCAAATTATGCAATAGGAGTTGGTACAGGAGATATTAAGGATGAATTATTATTGGAATATAAAGTCCTTAATATGAAAGGGGCTTTTGATAATAAATTAAATGCACATAGTCAGTTTTTAGAAACTTTTATTGGACAGGGAATAGCAGGAATTTCATTGTTATTATTATTGTTTCTAATTCCATTTATTAATTCAATTAAAACAAAAAATTGGTTATTAATGACATTTGTTTTTATTGTTGCATTAAATTTCTTAACTGAGTCAATGTTAAATACTCAAGCAGGAGTTGTGTTTTTTGCATTTTTTTATAGTTTCTTTGTAGCATCTAAAGGCAGTAAATTATTAAATGCTTAACTTTTTTAAAAAATAGAACAATAAACTTTTAATTAAAATGATACCATTTTCACCACCAAGAATAGATCAGAAAATAATTGATGAAGTTGTTGATACTTTAAAATCAGGTTGGATAACAACTGGTCCTAAAACTAAATTATTTGAGAAAAAAGTAACCGAATATTGTGGCTGTAAAAATACTATAGCATTAAATTCAGCTACCGCAGGATTAGAATTAGTTCTTCGCTGGTATGGAGTAGGCGAGGGCGACGAAGTAATAGTTCCTGCTTATACATATTGTGCTTCAGCAAATGTTATTGTTCATTGTGGAGCAACACCTGTAATGGTTGACATAGATCCTAATGATTTTTCTATTTCTGTTGCTTCAATTAAAAAAGCAATTACTTCAAAAACAAAAGTAATTATTCCTGTTGATATGGCCGGGCTTACCTGTGATTATGAAGCCATATATAATTTGGTAAACATACCGGAAGTTAAAAGTTTATTTGTTGCTAAAAATGATGAGCAAAAGAAACTTGGTCGTATTCTTATTATGGCTGATGCTGCACATTCTTTTGGTGCATTTTATAAAAATAAAAATACCGGTGTATTAGCTGATATTACAGTGTTCTCATTTCATGCAATTAAAAATCTAACAACTGCCGAAGGAGGTTCAATTTGCCTGAACTTGCCTGATAGCTTTGATTGTGATGCATTATATAAATATTTTAGTATTATGATTTTGCATGGCCAAAGTAAAGATGCATTTTCTAAGCTTCAAAAAGGTGCATGGCGTTATGATGTGATTGATGCAGGTTATAAAGCTAATATGACAGATATTCTGGCATCCATTGGATTAATTGAAATTGATAGGTATAAAACTGATACTTTAGTAAAACGCAAATATATTTTTGATTGTTACACCAATGCATTTTCAAAAATGAGTTGGGCACAACTTCCGGTTTACGAAGATGAAAACAGAATTTCTTCTTATCATGTTTATTTGTTAAGAATAAAAAATATTACAGAACAACAACGTGATGCAATAATTCAAAGAATATTTGATAAAGATGTTTCTGTAAACGTACATTTTCAGCCATTACCAATGCTTAGCGCTTATAAAAACAGAGGATTTAAGATGGCAGATTATCCTGTAGCGTTTGATAATTACAGTCGAGAAATTTCTCTGCCTGTTTATTATGATTTAACTGATGAAATGATTGAAACCGTTATTAAAGCTGTAAAAGATTCTGTATTTGAAGAAATTGGAATTTAATGTTAAAAAGATTTACTGACATATTTTTATCTTTGTTAGCAATATTGGTTTTATTGCCAATTATGTTTGTTATTTCATTAATTATAAACTTTGAAAGCAGGGGTGGTTTTTTCTATTTTCAGAAACGTGTAGGGAAAAATAGTCGCGATTTTAAATTAATGAAATTCCGTACAATGTTTGTGGGGTCTGATAAAAAAGGTCTTATCACTGTCGGAACAAATGACAAAAGAATCACCGGATTTGGAAAGTTTCTTCGTAAATTTAAATTAGATGAATTGCCACAATTGTTTAATATTTTATTGGGCGATATGAGTATTGTTGGTCCGCGTCCGGAAGTAAGGAAATATGTTAATCTTTATAACAAAGAACAATTACATGTTTTGTCTGTACGTCCAGGACTTACAGATTATGCCTCGATTGAGTATATTGAGGAAAATAAAATATTGGCAGAATCTGATGATGCAGAAAAAATGTATGTAGAAAAAATTATGCCACATAAACTGGAATTGAATTTAAAATACATTAATAATCAAAGTTTTTTTACTGATTTTAAAATTATATTTAAAACAGCTTTTAAAATATTTTCATAGATGAGAATTATTTTATTCTTTATATTGTTATTATTCTCATTTAATTGCTTCTCACAGAATGCAGATATTGAATTATTGCGCGATATTAATTTAAACAGAAATAAAAATCTCGATGGTGGTTTCCAGCTTATTTCTAATACAACAGGTATAGTTAGTTTTGGAGTTCCTGCTGTTGTTTTGGGAACTGGTTTAATCATGAATGATAGTACAATTAAACATAAAGGATTATTGTTAGGAACTTCTCTTGTTTTAACTTCTGGAATTACTGTAATAATGAAGTATTCAATAAACCGTGAACGCCCTTTTAAAACATATCCTGACATCGAAAAAATGTCTTCTGCCGGGAGTAAATCATTTCCATCGGGACATACATCAGAGGCATTTTCAACGGCAACTTCATTGAGTTTGGCATATCCTAAGTGGTATGTTATAGCACCATCATATTTGTGGGCATCTTCAGTAGGTTATTCGCGAGTGCACCTTGGAGTCCATTATCCAAGCGATGTTGCAGTAGGTGCATTAGTAGGTGCAGGCTCTGCTTTTCTTTGTTATAAAGCTCAAAAATGGTTAAATAAAAAGAGAAGTATTAAATAAGTTTTGATTATGCTACAGAGTAGCATAATGTTTATAAAAAAATAAAAAAATACCTTTCAGCTACAGAGTAGCTGAATGTAAATTGATAAATACAAAATAATACCATGGCAAACACCTATTCTCAAATGTATGTTCACATTGTTTTTGCTGTAAGAAACAGAGAAAACCTAATTCCCAAAAAACATAAAGAGGAATTACAAAAGTATATTACCGGAATTGTAACAAATCATGGGCAAAAACTTTTAGCCGTTAATTGCATGCCAGATCATACACATATTCTTATTGGGTTTAAACCGAATATTTGTGTTTCTGATTTAGTAAGGGATATAAAAACATCTACATCAATCTTTATTAAAGAAAAGAAATTCACTAATTTCAAATTCTATTGGCAGGAGGGTTTTGGCTCATTTACGCATTCGCATCTTCAATTAACAACTGTAATTAATTATATTTTAAATCAGGAAGAGCATCATAAACAAAATTCTTTTAAAAATGAATATTTAGAATTGCTTGCTAAATATGATGTAGATTTTGATCCGCAATATTTATTTGAATGGTATGAAGAATAACATTAAGCTCCGCTGGAGCTTATCCTTGAAAATAAAATTATCTATAAACATTTTGTCCCGCAGGGACAAACATAATTTGAATAAATGATATTAATATTAAATATTAAGCTCCGCTGGAGCTTATTCTTGATAATGATTTTGTCTTTAAATATTTTATTTCTATAGGACAATAATAATTTGAAATAATAGAAATAAAATTTAATTTTATACAAATTATCATAATAAATTAACAATGTTCAATAAAAAATAATCAATCCTAATGATAGAATATTTAAACCAACTAGATACCCAATTATTCTTATTTCTAAACGGGTTAAACAATTCTTTTTTTGATCCGATTATGTATTGGTTAAGCGATAAGGATATTTGGATTCCTTTTTATTTTTTAATTGCATTTTTAATAATCAGGCATTATAAAAAGGATTCTATTTTAATTTTAGTTTTTGCAATTGTTGCTCTAGTTCTTTGTGATCAGGGAGCATCACATTTAATCAAAGTCTTGGTTGAAAGGCTACGTCCCTCACACGAACCAGCTCTTGAAGGATTAGTACATATGTCTTCCGCTGGTCCTGGAGGTATGTATGGATTTGTTTCCTCGCATACAGCCAATGCAATAGGTATGGCGGTTTTCTTTTGGTTAGCTTTGGATAAATCATTTAAAATATTGAAATATGTCATTTTTATTTGGGCAATTTTAGTATCTTACAGTCGTATTTATAACGGTGTACATTATCCCGGTGATGTAATTTGCGGTGCAATTTTAGGAGCTGTTATTTCATTCGGAATGTATAAGTTATATTTGTACACAAATAAAAAACTTATATTGAAAAAACAAAATAATACTAAAAATTAAATTATGGAAATAGTACATGTTGACGCAACCGAAATTCTCGATTCAAGAGGAAACCCTACAGTTGAAGCTACAGTAATTTTAGCAGATGGTACAATGGAACGTGCAATGGTTCCAAGTGGAGCATCTACTGGTGAACGCGAAGCTTGTGAGCTACGTGATGGAGACAAAAAACGTTATCAGGGTAAGGGTGTATTAAGAGCAGTTAACAATGTTAAAACCAAAATTGCTCCAGAAGTTAATGGTAAATATTTTTCTCAGCGTGATCTGGATTATTTTATGATGTCAATTGATGGTTCTCCAAATAAATCAAATTTGGGCGCCAATGCTATTCTTGCTGTTTCGATGGCATTTGCTCGTGCATGTGCTACAAGCAAAGGAATTCCATTGTATCAGTATTTAGGCGGTAGTAATGCATATCTATTGCCTGTTCCTTGCATGAATGTTATAAACGGAGGAAGACATGCAGATAACAATGTGGATTTTCAGGAATTTATGATTGCTCCTCATGGTGCACGTACTTTTAACGAATCAATACGTATGGGTATTGAAGTTTTTCACAGTTTAAAAGGTGTACTTAACGCAAAAGGATATAGTACTGGTGTTGGCGACGAAGGTGGATTTGCGCCAAATTTAAAATCAAATGAAGAGGCAATTGAAGTAATTCTTGAAGCAATAACAAAAGCTGGCTTTAAACCAGGTAAAGAAGTTAGTATTTGCTTAGATCCTGCTGCAAGTGAAATGTGGGAAAAAGGAAAATATCGTTTTTATAAGAGTTCTAAAAAATTAGTTACAAGTGATGATATGGTTAAAATGTGGGAGAGTTGGGTAAAACAATTCCCAATAGTTTCACTTGAAGATGGATTAGCTGAAAATGACTGGAAAGGATGGAAAAATTTAACTGATTCTGTAGGTAAAAAAATTGAGATTGTTGGTGATGATTTATTCTGTACAAACAAAGCTATCCTTGCTGAAGGTATTGCAAAAGGTGTTGCAAATTCTGTTCTGATAAAATTAAATCAGATTGGAACTGTTACAGAAACTTTAGAAACAATTGAATTAGCATTTAAGAATGGTTATAAAGCTTTTATTTCTCATCGCTCGGGTGAAACTTCAGATTCATTTATTGCTGATTTAGCAGTAGCTGTTAATGCTGGTCATATCAAAACCGGTAGCGGATGCAGGAGTGAACGTATCGAAAAATTTAATCAATTAATCAGAATTGAAAATGAATTAGGTACCAGTGCTAAGTTTGCTGGAATTTCTGCATTTAAAAATCAGTAAAAACCAAATTTTGATTACGAATGATAGATTACGAATAACATAGTATTCGTAATTTGTCATTCGTAATTTTTTTGTTAGATTTTAATATTTCTTTATTTTATAATTATTATATAAGTGTACGTTATTGTTGATATAGAAACCACCGGTGGTAGCTTTAAACACGAACGTATAACCGAAATTGCCATTTATTCTTATGATGGGGAAAAGATCACAGATAAATTTGTGACTTTAATTAATCCCGAGAAATCAATTCCGTATTTTATAACAAAACTTACAGGAATTTCAAATGAAATGGTTGCTGATGCTCCACATTTTTACGAAGTAGCTAAACAAATTGTAGAGATTATGCGTGGTAAAATATTTGTTGCCCATAATGCTACTTTTGACTACAATTTTATTAAAAATGAATTTAAAGAATTAGGTTTTGATTTTAAACTCGAAACATTATGTACTGTTAAGTTAAGTCGTAAACTATTTCCAGGATTAAAGTCATATAGTTTAGGTGAACTTTGTAATAGCTTAAATATTGGTATAGAAAACAGACACCGTGCGGCTGGAGATGCGCTTGCAACTGTAAAGTTATTTGAATTATTATTAAAACGAAATACCGAAACAGGAAATAAAATTCCCGTTAAGAAAGAAAAATATAAAATTCCTGAAGGTTTACATCCTGACATTACAATTAATACCATTGAAGAAATTCCTGAAGCTATTGGTGTGTATTATTTGTTAAATGATAAAAATGAAACAATTTATATAGGAAAAAGTAAAAATTTACGTGATCGAGTTCTTACTCATTTGCGAAATATGTCAAGCCGCAAAACAATTGAAATGGCTACTAATGTAGCTTCAATTGGACACGAGATTTGTGGAAATGAATTAATCGCATTGTTATTAGAATCAGAAGAGATAAAAAAACACAAGCCATTATATAACAGAATGCAGAGGAGGACTGGTTTTGCGTGGGGACTTTTTTCATATGAAGATAGAAGTGGTTATTTGCATTTGGCAATTGAAAAAAGTACAACCGGAACTACTCCAATAACTACATTTCATACTCATGAAGAGGCTATTGAATTTTTAGAATCCATGATTGATAAATATACTCTTTGTCAAAAATTTTGTGGGTTATATAATTCTACAGGACCATGTTTTTATTGTCAGGTAGGCAAATGTAATGGTGCATGCACAGGAAATGAATTATCTGAGAAATATAATTCAAGAGTTAAAAAATTGCTTAAATATTGCTCACTTGGTGATAATAGTTTTTTGATTATGGGTGAAGGGAGAACAGATGAAGAAATTTCAGTTGTTAAAGTTGTTAATGGATCATATTGTGGTTTTTCTTATTTTGATAATTCAACGCAAATTAACAATGTTCAGGAAATTGCAGAAAATATTCCTTGCCGCTCTGATAATCGTGATGTAAGAATGATTATTAAAAATTATATTCTGAGAAATCCTAAAATTAAAATTGTAAAACTTTAATATCTAAAGTCACACTGAGCGGCGTCGAAGTGCGACTTTTTAAACTAATGTGTATCCAACCCATGCATCATATATACAAGATGCTCGAAAGTTTTTAAAATTTCTGCCATGTATTCATTTACTGCTTTAACACTTCCGGGAAGAGTATAAACAATACTATTGCCTATTGTTCCGGCAACTCCTCGACTAAGTAATGCGTTTGGTTTTTCAGCGCCATATTTCGTACGAATATGTTCCATAATACCTGGAATTTCTTTTTCCAGCATTGGTTGAACTGTTTCAACGGTTATGTCGCGTGGTCCAATGCCTGTACCGCCAGTAGTTATAATTCCATCATATTTTTCGTGTACTGCTTTTTGAATATGTTTATTTAATTCTTCTTTGTTATCTGGAATAATATGATTAGAAATTTTTACTTTTCTCTTTTTTTCAGAAAAATGTGTTTTTAATAATTCAGTAATTCTTGGTCCGCTCAAATCTTCATATTCTCCTGCACTAGCACGGTCGCTTAATGTTATTACATAAAATTTAAAAACCTTTGGATGGAAAATCATGTTGTCGCCCTTTTTTAAAGAACCATTTCTTGTTACTCTTAAAAAAATTCCTTCTTTTGGCATAACACAATTACCGGTTTCATTATATATTGAGCAATTACTGCCATGGCATTTTTTTCCAATTTGAGTTACTTCTAATTCAACGTGACAACCAACAAATTTATCTAATGGAAGACAGTCTTTTATTTCTAATCCTTTGCAAGTTATATTTTCTGCAAACTCTCCGGGTTCCAGTTTTCTGCCCATTACTTTTTCGAAACGTTCAATACTTTCTGAAGCAAGCATACTTAATTGTCTGTGCCATTTACCTGAATGAGCATCACCTTCAATTCCAATGTTAGATAAAATAATTTCTTCTACAGATTTTTTTATTGTTCCCTTTTCTTCGGATATATTAACTGATAATATTTTAATTTCTGCAATTTGTTCCATAATGAATAAGTCAGTTATTCTTTTGTTTTCTTTACTAATTTAATATTGTTAATAACCATTGATTTATCAACTGCTTTGCACATATCGTAAATTGTAAGTAAAGCAACAGTAGTAGCCGTTAATGCTTCCATTTCAACACCTGTTTTACCTGTGCATTTAGCTTCTGAAACTATATTTATTCCTTTTTTTGTTTGTGTAGCTTTTACACTTACTTTATTCAGCTCTATGTTATGACAAAGTGGAATTAACTCTGCGGTTCTTTTAGCAGCTTGAATTCCGGCTATCTCGGCAACTGTTAATACATCACCTTTTTTCATTTGGTTATCCGAAATTAGCTTTAATGTGTTTGCTTGAAGTAAAATGTTACCTTCTGCAATAGCAACTCTTATCTGGTCAGGTTTTGAGCCTACATCAACCATATTTGCTTTTCCGTTTTTGTCTGTATGGGAAAGTTTTTTTGTCATAAAAATACTATTAAATATACATTATAGGTTATGCTTAACGTCCCCCGCGGCGAATTTGTGATTTAAAAATATATGTTTTGTTCTCTGTTAAAGTTACCAACCTTAAAATATTTTTTTGATGAGTAATAACAATAGTTACTGATGCCAAAATTGAGAATATCATTAATGAAATTGATGGTGTTCCAATAATGAAATTAATTAGCACCGGGAAAAAAACTCCGGCTAATAGTGATCCAAATGAAACATATTTTGTAATTACCAAAATAATAATAAATAACCCGGCACATATTGCTGCAGCAATTGGATGAAGTGCTATTGAAATTCCCAACATTGTTGCAACACCTTTACCTCCTTTAAATTTTGCGAAAACCGGAAAAATATGACCTGTAACTGCTATTATCCCAAGGATAATCGGAATTAGAAAGCTGTCAGCACTTTCCGGAAAAAGTTGCATAACATTAGTTGCAATAAAAACTGGAACCCATCCTTTAACAACATCAATAATAAAAACAGGGATCCCTGCTTTTGGACCTAAAACCCTGAAGGTATTTGTTGCACCTGCATTTTTACTCCCGTGCTCACGAACATCAATATTGTAAAAATATTTTCCTATCCATACAGATGTTGGAATAGAACCCATTAAGTAAGCGAATAATATAAAACCTATTAAATATAAAACTGACATCTGTTTGTTTTTAATGTAAAAATAAGGTTTTGAAAACCTAAATACTAAATTTTAACAATAATTATCTATTGCTACATAAAAAAAGAAAAGGCAATTCTTTAAGAATTGCCTTTAAAAATATGATAAAAAAATATTAAGAACCTAATGTAGCAACCATTACAGCTTTAATTGTGTGTATTCTGTTTTCTGCTTCATCAAAAACTATTGAATTTGGTGATTCAAAAACTTCTTCTGTTACTTCCATTCCATCTAATTTATATTTTTGGAAAATTTCTTCGCCCATTTTTGTTTCGCGATTATGGAATGCAGGTAAGCAATGTAAAAATTTAACTTTAGGATTTCCTGTAAGTTGTAACATCTTTGTGTTTACCTGATAAGGTTTTAACATTTTAATACGTTCTGCCCAAACTGAATCTGGTTCTCCCATTGATACCCATACGTCGGTATATAGAAAATCAACTCCTTTAACAGCTTTAGCTACGTCGTCAGTAATTGTAATTTTTGCACCTGTTTCTTTTGCAATTTCTTTAGCTTTTTTAACCAATTCTGCAGATGGTTGACAAGCTTTTGGAGCAGCAGCTCTAAAATCCATTCCCATTTTTGCAGCACCAATTAATAATGAATTTCCCATATTGTTTTTTGCATCACCACAATAACAGAAAGAAACCTGATTTAAAGGTTTATCGGAATGTTCCATCATTGTTAAAAAGTCAGCAAGAATCTGAGTTGGGTGAAATTCATTTGTTAAGCCATTCCAAACCGGAACTCCTGCATATTGTGCAAGTTCTTCAACAATTGCCTGACCGTAACCACGATACTCGATGCCGTCATACATTCTGCCAAGTACTCTTGCAGTATCTTTCATCGATTCTTTTTTTCCAATTTGAGTTCCTGATGGTCCCAAATAAGTTACATGTGCACCTTGGTCGTATGCAGCAACCTCAAATGCGCAACGTGTTCTTGTAGAATCTTTCTCAAATATTAAAGCAATGTTTTTGCCTTTTAATTTTTGTTGTTCAGTGCCGGCATATTTTGCCTTTTTTAAATCTAAAGCAAGATTTAATAAATAAGTAATTTCTTGTGGAGTAAAATCCAACAACTTTAAAAAGCTTCTGTTTCTGATATTAAATGCCATAATTTCTGGTTTTTATTGTTAATTTAATACTATTATTGTTCCTGCTTCTTTATTATGAAGTTGATCTGCAACTGTTATAATTGCTTCTTTCCCTCCATTTTTTACAAATTGAATGCATGCTTTTACTTTTGGTCCCATGCTTCCTTCGCCAAACTGACCTTCTGCTAAATATCTTTCAGCATCCATGATAGTAAGTCTATCAAGCTTTATTTCGTTTGGTTTATTAAAATTGATACAAACTTTAGGTACATCGGTTATAATATAGAATTCATCTGCACCAATCTGATTTGCTAATAATGATGAAGCTAAATCTTTATCAATTACTGCATCAATTCCTTCTAATTTGTGTGGTTCTACATAAAAAACAGGAATACCACCACCACCAACTGCAATTACAATATTTCCTTCGCGGGCAAGTTTTGCAATAGATTTTCTATTTGCAATTCTATTAGGTGAAGGTGATGCAACAACTTTTCTCCATCCATTTCCTTTTGCGTCTTCTTTATATTTTGATCCGGTTTCGGCAGCTAATTTTTCTGCTTCTTCTTTTGTATAATAAGGACCAATAGGTTTTGTAGGATTTGCAAATGCGGGATCGTTTTTATCTACAAGAACTTGAGTTATAAGTGTAATTATATCTTCATCCATTCCTTTTGCCTCAAGAGCATTTCTAAGTTGTTGTTCAATAACGTAACCAATAAAGCCCTGACTATATGCTCCACAAATATCTAAAGGCATTTCGGGAATACCATGAATTTTCTTTCCGCCATCGTTTTGTAAAAGAATATTACCTACTTGTGGTCCGTTTCCATGGGTAATAACTAAATTATATCCTTTTTGAATCAACGGTACAAGGTTTTCGCAAGTTTCATAAGCGTTTTTCTCTTGTTCGCTGATAGTTCCTTTTTGCCCGGCTCTTAAAAGTGCATTACCACCAAAGGCTACAACTGCTAGTTTATTCATAAAAATCTTAATTAAAATAAGGGTGCAAAACTAAATATTATTTTCCACATCTTACTAATATGACGATATTCTAATTTATATGTCAGTTAACAGATAAATAAAATTTAAAAATGTATGTTGTAATTATCTATTTTTTTTACTTTTGCAATAAAAGTAAAATCCGCGTTAGTTACTTTAAAAAATAATATTCAATTCGTCTAACTTACATTTGAAAAATGAAAACAAGATACCTTGACTTAATAGAACAAACTTTTGATTTTCCGCAGGATGAGTTTAAAGTAACTGATGATGAGTTGTCGTTTCATGATATTCCTTTAATGGATATTATCAAGCAATATGGAACGCCACTAAAGATTACTTATCTTCCTAAGATATCCGAACAAATACAGAAAGCAAAGCGCTTCTTTAACGTTGCAATTGCAAAATCTGACTATCAGGGTGACTATTTTTACTGCTATTGTACTAAAAGTTCACATTTTTCTTTTGTTCTGGAGGAGGCACTTAAAAATGATATTCATATTGAAACTTCATCTGCATTTGACATTCCGATTATAGATCGTTTATACGAAAATGGAAAAATTACTACTGATACATATATAGTATGTAATGGTTTTAAAAAAGCTTTATACATGCAATATATTTGTGAGCTTGTAAACAGCGGATTTCATAATACTATTCCGGTTCTAGATAATAAAGATGAATTGGATTATTACGAAAAAAATGTAAAAGTAAAAACTAAGCTGGGAATAAGAATTGCTGCTGAGGAGGAGCCCAGTTTTCAGTTCTATACTTCGAGACTTGGTTTTAGATACAATGAAATAATTGATTATTATAATACCAGAATTAAAAACTCAAAGAAGTTTGAACTTAAAATGCTTCACTTCTTTATTAATACCGGAATTAAAGATACCTCATACTATTGGAATGAACTTACTAAGTGTGTTTCTGTGTATATTGAGTTAAAGAAAATTTGTCCTGAGTTAGATAGTTTAAATATTGGTGGTGGCTTCCCAATAAAGAATTCTTTAGCATTCGACTACGAGTATGAATACATTGCGGAAGAAATCATCAGTCAGATAAAACGTTTATGTGAACAAGGCGAGGTTCCCGAACCAAATATTTTTACTGAATTCGGATCGTACACAGTTGGTGAAAGTGGAGCAGTTCTGTATAACGTTCTTGATCAGAAAAAGCAAAACGACAGAGAGCAATGGGATATTATTGATAGTTCATTTATGACAACCCTACCAGATATATGGGCTATGAACCAAAGATTTATTCTTTTAGCCGTTAATAATTGGGAATTACCTTACGAAAGAGTTTTCCTTGGCGGTTTAACTTGTGATAGTCAGGATTACTATAGTGAAGAGGCTCATGTAAATGCAATCTTTTTGCCAAAATTTGATAAAGAAAAACCTTTATTTATAGGTTTTTTTCATACAGGAGCTTATCAGGAAGCTTTAGGTGGATATGGTGGAATTCAGCATTGTTTAATTCCAGCACCAAAACATATTATTATTTCTAAAGATGAAAATGATGATTATGTAACCAAACTATTTGCTAAAGAACAGAGTGCCGTTTCTATGCTGAAAAACTTGGGTTATTAATATTCTTTATAATCTGTATTTTTTTTAAATTATAGCTAGTCATATAAAATATTTTTTTATTTTTGTCTTTATTATTTGAAGCAAAAAAAAGCATGCGATATACCGCAATAAGGATTAGTGGACTGATTTCAATATTTTTACTAATATTTACATACTCTTGTGGTATTGATGGTTTCTCTGGGAAATTAGATGAGGGAGTAATTGAATATGATATGGTTTATTTGCAGGATGAAAAAGATAATCCACTTATTAGCTTATTGCCAACATCTATGACAGTTAAATTTAAAGATGATGTTACTGTTCAGAAAATAGAAGGATGGATGGGTATTTTTCAAATGGCTGGTATTGCCGATAGAGATAAAAATAAGAGGCAGGCTCTATTGAAAATAATGAATGAAAAGTATTATTACGAAACTACAATGGACGGTCCTCAATTTGGATATGATGAAATGCCGGGAATGAAAGTTGAGAAATCTGATTCTACAAAAACTATTGCAGGTTATAAATGTAAGGCATATAGCGTTTCTTTAAATGATTCTGCAAATACAAAATTTATTGTATATTATACAGATGAGATAAAAATTAACAAGCCAAATTGTAACAATCCATTTAATATGATTGATGGAGTATTGTTAGAATACCAAATGGCATTTCAGAAAATACCTACACATTTAAAAGCAAAAAAAGTTATTAAAGAAAAGGTAAATGATGAAGAATTTGCAATTCCTGAAGGATTTGTGAAAGTTCCTAAAGAAAAAATGCAGGAAACTATTAGTAATTTAATGTAGTATTTTTAAATAAATCAAATCTTATGAAAATTGTTAGTGTAGCATTATTATTTGTTGCCGTATTAGTATCAGTTAATTGTATGGCACAAAAAAAAGGTAAAGAATTTACAGGTAGTATTTTATATTCTGTTACTGTTCAGGGTGAGGTTGATCCTTCAATGGCATCACAATTACCAACTGAAGTACTGATTTGTTATAGTGGTCCAAAAACCAGATTAGAACAAAAATCTGCAATGGGTTCAGTTATTATTATTACTAATTCTGAAACTAAAGAACAGGTTGTACTATTAGATATGATGGGACAAAAAATGGCACTTAAATCAACTAAAGAAGAAACTGAAAAAGCACAGGCAGAAATTCCAAAAGGCACAGTTACTGTTGGAACCGAAACCAAAAAAATTGCAGGATATGATTGTAAGAAAGCTGATTTTGTTCAGGATGGCAAAACTTCTACTATTTGGGTAACTGATGGTATTGATCTTAAAAATTCAAACTGGCAAACTCAATATAAAGATGTAGAAGGTGTTATGTTAGAGTATGTTCAAGAAGGTGGACAAGAAGGAGAAATTAAAATGTTAATTTCTGCAAAAGAAGTTAAAAAAGAGAAAGTTAAAGATGCAATGTTTGCAATTCCTACTGGATATCAGGAAATGTCTATGTCTGAGTTTAAGAAAATGATGGGTGGCGGAGAGTAATACACTTTTAACTGTTCATAAAAAATTCAAAAAAATCCTCTTTAATAGAGGATTTTTTGCTTAAAAATAAGCACTTTCGTTTCATATTTATGAAAGCAGTCCTTTAATATGGCCGAGAAAAAAAAGAAAACCGAAAAAGAATCAACAAAAACAGAAGAGAAAAACGTTTCTTTTATTAAAAGGTCTATTGGATTTATTACTGACGATCGTACAAAAGCTGTAATGGCAGTCGTAATAATTTGTTTTTCACTTTTTACACTTTTCTCATTTATTTCTTACCTTTTTACATGGCAAACAGACCAGAGTAAATTAACAATTAATTGGTTATCATTACTTGCTGATGAAAATATTATAGTAGATAACTGGGCTGGAAAAACTGGAGCATATATTTCAAATTTATTTATTAATAAATGGTTTGGATTGCCTTCAATTTCTTTCCTGTTATTTTTTTTATTGGTAGCTTTTAGGTTATTAAATTTAAAGTGGTTACCTTTTGGTAAGACTACCAGATACCTTATTTTTCTTACACTTTGGTTTTCGGTTGCCCTTGGATATTTATTTGGAAGCAACTGGTTTGTATTAGGTGGTGCTACAGGATTTTTTATAAGTAAATGGCTTAATTCTGCAGTAGGTGAAATTGGAACTTTCTTTATTCTGGCAGTAACTGCTTTTACTTTCATCATTTTTGTTTTCAGAGATGCTTTACTTTGGTTTAAAAGAATTTTAAATAAATCAAAAAATGCAATTATTCCTGTAAAAACTAAAAATCCTGCTACAGATGAAACAGAAGACAGAACATTTTCTGATGATACAAACAATGAGAAGGCAGAAGATGTTGCTCCAGTTGTAGAAGATGAATTACCAGTTGAGATAGATAATATTGAAGAAGAAAATAATGATGACGATTTTGAAATCGTTCAAACAATAAAAGAAATACCTTCTGACACCCCTGATGAAATTTCGCTTACTGTAGAAAGAAAAGAATCTGAACCCGAAGTTGAAGTAACTGACCAACCGGTTCAACCTATTATGGGCGACTTTGATCCTCGCCTTGAGTTATCACATTATAAATTTCCACCAATTGATTTATTGGAAGATCATCGCTCTTCTAATTCTGAGGTTAGCGAACAGGAATTGATAGCCAATAAAAATAAGATTATTGATACACTTAAAAACTACGGTATTCAGATTGATAAAATTAAAGCTACAATCGGACCGACCGTAACATTATATGAAATAGTTCCTGCCCCCGGAGTTAAAATTTCAAAAATTAGAAATCTTGAAGATGATATTGCTTTAAGCCTGGCTGCACTTGGAATTAGGATTATTGCTCCAATACCAGGTAAAGGAACAATAGGTATTGAGGTTCCAAATCTTAATCCTGAAATTGTTTCTATGCGCTCTGTTATCAGTTCTTCAAAATTTCAGGAGGCTAAATTTGATTTACCCGTAACATTGGGTAAAACAATTCAAAATGAAGTTTTTGTTTTTGATTTAACAAGGTCTCCACACTTATTAGTTGCAGGTGCTACCGGTCAGGGAAAATCAGTAGGATTAAATGCAATTATTACTTCTTTATTATATAGAAAGCATCCTTGTGAACTGAAATTTGTTTTAATTGATCCAAAGAAAATTGAGCTTTCAAGTTATTCTATTATTGAAAAACATTTTCTTGCTAAATTACCAGATGCTGTTGATGCAATTATTACAGATGTACAGAAAGTTAAGAACACGCTTCGTTCTTTAACCATAGAAATGGATACTCGTTATGATTTGTTAAAAGAAGCCGGTGGTGTAAGAACAATAAAGGAATATAACGAGAAGTTTAT
>JACREQ010000074.1 GCA_016218155.1 Bacteroidia bacterium | reverse complement strand
CAAACAATAACATTAACTCAAAACGGTGCAACAACAGTCACAGGAACTTATCCAAATTTCACAATAAGTAGCTCAGATAATAATACAACATATACAGCAGGCTCAGGATTAAATTTGACAGGTACAACTTTTTCAAACAGTTCACCAGATCAAACGGTAACATTAACCCAAGGAGGTGCAACAACGGTCACAGGAATTTATCCGAATTTTAATATCAGCAGTACCGACTTAAACACAGGTACTCCGGGTGGTTTAAATAAAACCATTCAGTTTAATAACTCCGGAGTGTTTGATGGAAACTCAAATTTTACATGGGATAACTCAAATGAAAGATTAGGAATTGGGTTAAATAATCCCACTGGTAGAATGGTTGTACAGGGAAGTGTAACAGCACCTGCTACTGAACCACTATTTGAAGTAAAAAATAAAATAGGTCAAACAGTATTCGTTGTTTATGAAGATAGCGTAAATGTTTTTGTAAATGATGAAGCTATTCAATCAAATCGAGGTGGATTTGCAGTTAGTGGAAGAAATAATGCAAAAGCATTTACAAATAAATATTTGCACGTTACTCCGGATAATTCTAAAATATGGACAAAAGATACATTAAAAGGATTTGGAGTTGAAAATATTAATGGAACTAATAAAACCGGTTATATGCAAATGACTCCGAACAATTATTTAATAGGACATCTGGCAGGTAAATCATTAACAATAGGTAAATATAATTCATTTATTGGTTATAAAAGTGGTTTCTTTAACACTTCAGGATATAAAAATTATTTTATTGGATATTGTTCAGGATACAGTAATGATAATGGTTATAGTAATATTTTTATTGGTGATAGTGCTGGGTTTTTAAATTCTGATGGAAATAGAAATGTCTTTATTGGTAATATGAGTGGATATTCTAATGTTTCAGGTAAATACAATGTGTTTATGGGATATAATTCTGGATTTAGTAATCTGGCAGACTTTAACGTATTTATTGGTTACCAAGCTGGTTATTTTAATAGTTCAGGAACATATAATGTAGCTAGTGGTTATCAGTCGCTTTATAACAATATTGACGGATATGACAATACAGCATATGGACATCAATCTTTGTATTCTAATACATCAGGAGCGGTGAATTGTGCAATTGGAAAGTGGTCACTTTTTTCCAATACAACCGGACATAGCAATATTGCAACAGGAGAAAGCACACTTTATTACAACACTAATGGAAGTTATAATAGTGCTTACGGATCATATGCGCTTTATCGTAATACCTATGGATATTATAATACAGCATGCGGATCCCGGACGCTTTTATATAATACATCTGGCGAACAAAATACTGCATGTGGGTCAGAGGCGCTTTACTCCAATACAACAGGGCTAAGAAATACTGCATGCGGAGCCTATTCGCTTTATAACGGAGCTACAGGAAGTGATAATACTGCTTTAGGGCGTTATGCTGGAATGGGTGCTTTTGGGGTAGTAAACACAAGATGTACCTTTGTTGGAACAGATACCTACCTAACTACTAGCCGCACCAATGTTACCTTATTAGGTTACGGAATTGCCAATGCTCAGTGCACAGGAGATAATCAGATTTTATTAGGGAATACTGCAATCACTGAGATCAGGGCACAGGTAACAGGAATTACTGCTTATTCTGATAGCCGTTTTAAATCTAACATCTCTGATAATGTTCATGGGCTTGATTTTATTACTAAGTTAAAGCCAGTAACCTATAATGAAAATCCAGAAATATTACATCAATTATGGGGAACACCTGATTCATTATTTTCAAAAATTGATCATTCTGAAATTAAGAAGATTCGTTATATTGGTTTTATTGCACAAGATGTTGAAAAGGCTGCTAATGATTGTGGCTTTATTTTTCCTGGAATTGAAATACCTAAAAATAACAAGGAAGTATATTCTTTACGCTATACTGATTTTATTATGCCTATGGTAAAATCTATTCAGGAATTGAATGCAAAAAATAATTCATTAGAAACGGAATTAACGGTATTAAAGCAAGCAAACGCTGAACTTTATACGAAAATTAAAGAAATAGATAACCTTAAAGCTGAAATTGAGAAAATTAAAAAGTATCAGTCTGAGAAGTAACAAATTTAATATAGTTATTAATTTGATTATTATTTTAATCTAGTTTATGAAATTTTTTTTGAAAAATTTAAATAATATATAACATTATGAAAAATATATTGTTCTCGATTTTTGCAACAGTTATAACATTAACTTCTGTTGCTCAGACACCTCAGTCTTTTCAATATCAGGCTGTAATTCGTGATGCCTCTGGTAATGTGTTACAATCTCAATCAGTAAATTTGAGATTAAGTATTATTCCTGTTTCTGCTGTTGGTGTTGCAGAATATGTTGAGACACATACCTTAACAACGAATACATTTGGAATAGTATCTTTATCTGTAGGAAATGGAACTGTTGTTACAGGAAATTTTTCAACAATAAACTGGGGAGCATCAAATCATTTTATTAAGGTAGAAGCAGATCTTGGCAGTGGTTATATTGATATGGGAACTACTCAACTTCTTTCTGTTCCATATGCTATGTATTCTCAAGCCGCAGGGAATGTTGATACTTTGTGGAATAAAAGTGGTAACAATATTTACAATGCAAATAATGGTAATGTAGGTGTTGGACTTAATAATCCATCTGGTAGAATGGTTATTCAGGGAAGTTCAACTGCATTGGCAACTGATCCGTTATTTGAGGTTAAAAATTCATTAGGCCAGACAGTTTTTGTAGTATATCAAGATAGCGTTAATGTGTTTGTAAACGATGATGCTATTCAATCTAACCGAGGTGGTTTTGCAGTAAGTGGACGAAATAACGCAAAAGCAATAACACATAATTATTTGAAAGTAACACCAGATAAAACAAGAATTTTTTTAAATGAAGATATTAATAATGATGGTTTTGCTGTAATGGGAATTAATTCAGGCGGAATTAAAGATTATTTAAATGTAAGCGTTGATACTACTGAAATTATTGATCCGAGTAAAGCCAGAATATTGTGGTATCCTACAAAAGAGGCTTTTTTAACAGGCAGAGTTCTTATTGAAAATAAAGATAGTGTGGGAGTAAATTCTTTTGCTTCCGGTTTTGAGTCAAAAGCAATAGGTATGCAGTCTCAGGCGTTGGGCTATAAAACTGTTGCCAGAGGGAATTATGCAACTGCAATAGGATATTTTGCAACTGCTAAAGGTCCTAACACATATGCTTTGGGTAACTATGCTTTTGCCGGCGACAGTGCTTCTTATGCTATCGGCTCGGGAGCAAAAGCCCAGGGTCTGAGATGTTTTGCAATCGGATCTTCAGGAGTTGATTCTATTGGTGCACCTACTAATCCCACAATTGCAAGCGGCAACTACTCATATGCTTTTGGTATGGGATCAATAGCCAGCGGAAAAGGAGCTTTTGCATTTGGTACTCAGGATACGGCATTGGGATGGTATTCTCTTGCCATGGGTTATCAAACTAAAGCTAATAACTGGTATGCAACAACAATGGGTAAATTAACTAAAGCAAGTGGCGAATCATCCACAGCAATCGGATTTAATTCAACTTCCAGCGGGAAATATGCCAGTGCAATTGGTGCAAATTCAGTTGCAAGTGGATATTCTGCTACAGCTATAGGATATAATGCAAAAGCTACCGGAAGCTATTCTGTTGCAATTGGTAGAAATAATACTGCCAGTGGTGGTATCTCTACTGTTTTGGGAGAATTAAATACAGCAGCAGGCTTATATTCAACTGCCATGGGTTACATAAACAGGGCTGGAGGTGATTATTCAACTGCATTTAGTAGGGGAACTAATGCAAAGCCTTATGCATCATTTGTAATAGGAAGATATAACGATACAACATGTTCTGCTACAGGTATGACAAACTGGATTGCAACCGACCCGTTATTTATTATTGGTATTGGCGCAACTGCATCCTCGAGAACCAATGCAATGACTGTTTTAAAGAATGGAGAAACTTACTTGCCAGCTGTTTATAATTCAACTGTAGGAACTACAAATCGTGATTTGTTTATTGATAATACTGGAAAATTAGGATATGTAGCTTCTTCAAAACGCTATAAGAAAGATATCTCCGATATGGAAAATATAGATTGGTTATATCAACTTCGTCCTGTTAATTACATTTATAAGAATGATAACTTTAATAAAAAACAATTTGGATTAATTGCTGAAGAAGTAGAAAAAATTAACCCTTTATTTGTCAGTTATAATTATGATGGCATAGTTGAAACAGTGAATTACAGTAATTTTATTTCTCCATTGATAAAAGCATTGCAGGATCAGAAAAAAATTAATGATGTGCAGCAAATTCAAATAAATAAACTGCTTCAGGAAAACGAAAAGTTTAATTCGCAAGCTTCAGAAATTAATAACCTAAAAGCAGAAATAGAAAAGATTAAAAAATTTCAGGCTGAAAAATAAAACTTAGGTTATAGGAGAGAAATATTGAGAATAATGTTATTTCTAACTATTTGGACCAAAGAAATTAAACCCTTTATGTTTGCAATTTGAGGTTGCCCAGTAACCAATGTGCCAGTTTAATCCAACCAATAATTGAGCAGTAATAGGGTGGGTTCCTGTATATTTTGGATAAGTAGTATATGCTCCAGGGTGGTAATCTTTTGCAGTTACCATATCGTTTATGCAATATCCTATTCTCATGTTTAAGTTTATATCAAGCATATTGTTTTGCCATACTGGTCCGCCAAATTCAAGTTGAATAAAACTTAAATTTTTTCTGAATTTAGAAATTGAATCAGTACCACTTATACTTGAAGCTCTATAACCTAATCCTACAAATCCTCCATTGTCACTTTCGCCAGTACTTCTAACATAAAATGCCCATTCATTTGATTTGAATTCGTAATTCTGGTCGGGAAGATTATTATTATATGAAAATTTCTGGCCGAATGTTGACCAGCTTTTTTCAAACTGCACAGCCAGTCCTTTTACAATGTGTGAACCAAGTCCTATCCCATATGCAGGCTGAAACTTAAAATGAAAGTAACTTATTTTGTCGTCACCCCAGATGTTGCTGTTTGCGAGTAAACTTATACCGCCACCACCTTTTAATTCAAGATTAAACCATGTGGGATTATCTTTTGATTTCTTTTTTTGTGCTTGAACTCCAAACCAAAAAAGGCTGCATGCTATTATTAAAATTGCTTTTTTCATGTTTCAAATATAAATAAAAAGATTTTAAGTGTTAAAGGACATGTAAATAAAATTATTAATTTAATTATTTAAGAATGTAAATCTTTTGTAGTCAATGAATATAAAATGAATTATTCTAAAATCTAAATGGTTAGATATATGATATTAAATAACAGAATATAACCAAACTTTAATCATCTAAACATATATTAATTAAAACTAATTTTGTAATGCAAAAGAATAAAGTTTGCTGATTCCTAAATCTAAAAAAATGAAATTTAATCCAGAAAAATGTGTTATTCCCGATAAAAGGATGCAGCCATTTATAAGTGAGAGTGAGATTTGGAACTGTATTAATAATACTGTTTCAACAAAAGAAAGAGTTCGCGAAGTAATTGCAAAATCATTAAGTAAACTTAGATTGACGCTCGAAGAAACTGCAGTGCTTATTAATGCTACAGATCCTGAGTTGATTGAAGAAATAAAACAAGGTGCAAGAACTCTTAAAGAAAGAGTTTACGGAAACAGAATAGTTTTATTTGCCCCATTGTACATTGGCAATAAATGCTCTAATAATTGCCAGTATTGTGGATTTCGTTCAACAAATACTGAAGCGATAAGAAAAACACTTAACGACGAAGAAATCGTAAAAGAAGTTGTTGCATTGGAAGAAAATGGACAAAAAAGATTGATTCTTGTTTACGGTGAACATAAAGAATATTCTCCTGAACGTATTGCTCACGATGTTGAATTAGTGTATAATGTTAAAAAAGATTTCGGAGAAATCAGAAGAGTTAATATTAATGCAGCACCATTAGATATTCAGGGATTCAGAACAATTGGTAAAGCAGGTATTGGAACTTATCAGATTTTTCAGGAAACATATAATCCCGAAGCATATAAACAATATCACCTTGGTGGTAAAAAAGCAGATTATGATTACCGTCTGACTGGGTTGGATCGTGCACAGGAAGCCGGAATTGACGATGTTGGTATTGGTGTTTTATTTGGATTATACGACTGGCGGTTTGAAGTGCTTTCATTGGTAAGACATACAAATCATCTTGAAGCATGTTACAATGTTGGTCCGCATACAATATCTTTCCCAAGAATTCAGGATGCCTCTTCACTAAATGTTGATCCTAAATATATGGTAAGCAATAGTGAATTTACCAGATTGGTTGCAATTTTAAGATTAGCTGTTCCGTATACTGGTTTAATTTTAACTGCCCGCGAAAATGCCGAGATTCGTAATGAGGTTATTAGTTTTGGAGTTTCGCAGATCGACGGTGGAACCAAAATTGAGCTTGGCGGATATTACAAATTTAAGAATCAGGAGCAGGATTTAAACCGTGAGCAATTTAAGATTAATGATGACAGATCATTGAATGAAATTATTCGTGATTTGTTACATACAGGTTATTTGCCTTCATTCTGTACAGCTTGTTACAGACAGGGTAGAACAGGAGAACATTTTATGGAATTTTCTGTTCCCGGCTTTATAAAACGTTTTTGTACTCCGAATGCAATTTTAACTTTGGCTGAGTATTTAATGGATTATGCTACTCCTGATGTTAAGATTGAGGGTTGGAAAGCAATTGATAAAGAATTAGCCGGTTTGGAGAATAATGCAAATACCGAAGAACTAAAAAAACGAATTGAGCTTATTAAACAAGGAAAACACGATTTATATTTTTAATTTATAAAAATATGTCAAGCTATAAAATTATTGGTATTGCAATAAAAGACAGAATTAAAGAGGCAAATAAAACTCAGATAATTTTGTCGAAATATGCGCACATTGTTAAAACAAGGTTGGGTTTTCATGAGGTTTCTGAAAACACATGCAGTAGAGTAGGTTTTATTATTCTACAAATTGTTGATGCACCTGAAGAATTTTTTAAATTAAAAATGGAACTTACAGAAATTGGTGGAATTGAAGTTCAGGAAATGAATTTTTCGATATAAATATTTTGTCATCCTGAGTGGTACTAGAGTCACCCTGAGCGTCCGCCGCGGCGGATCGAAGGGTAAACTAGAATAGATTCTAGAATGACAGAAACAATAAAAACTATGAAAGAAATAAGAATTTTAGGCATATATGTTTCTGAAAGAAATAAAGATGCTATTGCAATCCAGAATTTGTTTACTAAATTTGGTTGTTCTATTAAAACAAGATTAGGTTTACATGAGGTAGTTGACAATTATTGCAGTTTAAGCGGACTGGTAATATTAGAGTTAACAGGCTTGGTTGATGAAATGGATTTGTTTGAATCAGAGCTTAAAAAAATAAATGGAGTTGAAGTACAAAAAATGATATTTAACAAATAAACTATGAGTCTAAAAGGAACACAAACAGAAAAAAACCTGTTAAAAGCATTCGCAGGCGAATCACAGGCAAGAAATCGTTATGAATTTTTCTCTAAAGTGGCTAAAAAAGAAGGTTACGAGCAAATTTCCGAAATGTTTATGATGACATCATTACAGGAAAAAACTCATGCAAAAAGATTTTTTAATTTTCTTGAAGGAGGTCCTGTAGAAATTACTGCAATTTATCCTGCAGGTATTATTGGAACTACTCCTCAGAATCTTTTAGCTGCAGCTAATGGCGAAAACGAGGAATGGACAATGCTTTATCCTGAATTTTCAGAGATAGCTTCAAAAGAAGGCTTTAAAGATGTTGCAACAGCTTTTAAATTAATTGCAAAAATTGAAGCAGAACATGAAGCAAGATTCAGAAAATTATTGGCAAATATTGAAAACGAAAAGGTTTTTCAGAAAGACGAAAAAGTAAAATGGATGTGCCGCGAGTGCGGATATATTCATGAAGGTACAAAAGCTTTGGAAAACTGCCCGGTATGCGCACATCCAAAAGCATTTTTTGAGTTATTGGGAGAAAATTTCTAAAAGCCACTAAAGTCCCCCTGAGCGCCTGCCCTGAGCCTGACGAAGGGAAGTCGAAGGGTCATGGTTCGACTCCGCTCACCATGACTATAGTAGTATTTTTTTTGATATTTTTATGCAGTCAGGTCTTTCGGCCTGACTGTTTTATTTTACATTTTTTTTGTCATTCTGAACGTAGTGAAGAATCTGCTTTCGAATTTAGATTCTTCGTTACACTCAGAATGACATTAGTTTATATGTTATTAATTTGTTGTTATTTAAAATAAAACTTTAAGTTATATTTGTAATTCATAAAATCCTAATTCGAAAATCGTAAATTCTAAATTAGATAATGGCTGCTAAAAGATTTGCAAGAACTGTAGTGAAAATAATGGGATGGCATTTAATTGGTTCATTTCCTCCCGATGCCAAAAAGCTTTTGGTTATTGCAGCACCACATACCAGCATTATGGATTTTATTATGGGTTGGCTGGGTTTACACAGCTTTGGAATTAGTGCAAAATTTGTAATTAAAAAAGAGTTTTTCTTTTTCCCGGTAGGACCGATAATTCGGGCATTAGGTGCAATACCTGTGAAAAGGGGAGACAGGCATAACGATATGGTTGCTCAAATGGTTGCTGAATATAAAAAACGTGATTCTTTTTTCCTTGTTATAACTCCTGAAGGAACACGTAAAAAAGTGAAACGGTGGAAAAAAGGTTTTTATCAGATAGCAACTGAAGCTAAAGTGCCTGTTGTTGTATCAACTGTTGATTACGGAAAAAAACAACTTGGACCACTTTGGATATTCGAGCCAACCGGCGACTTTGATGCCGATATGCTTAAAATAAAAGCTTGTTATGTTGGTGTAAAAGCTAAACATCCTGAAGGTTTTACTACAGAAAGCTAATATGGAAGAAATTAAAATTTCGCTTATACAAAGCGATCTAGTTTGGGAAAATCCTGCCGAAAATATGAAAAAGTTTGAAAATAATTTTTCAGACTTAAAAGGAAAAACCGATATTGTTTTATTGCCAGAAATGTTTACTACAGGATTCTCCATGAATCCTCGTCCGATTGCAGAAGCAATGGATGGACAAACTGTAAGCTGGATTATCAAACAATCTGCACATAATAATTTTGCAATTGGCGGAAGTGTTATTATTACAGAAAACGGAAAATATTTTAATCGTTTTATTTTTGCCGAACCTTCAGGTTTAATTCATTATTACGATAAACATCATTTATTTACTATTACCGGTGAACATAACGAATACACAGCCGGAAATACACGCACAATTGTAAAATATAAAGGTTTTAGATTTTTTCTGCAGATTTGTTACGACTTACGTTTTCCAGTGTGGATGCGCAATAAAAATGATTATGATGTAATGTTACTTGTTGCAAACTGGCCTGAGCGCAGAAATGATGCATGGAAAAAATTACTTTATGCTCGTGCTATGGAAAATCAGTGCTATGTAGCTGCAGTAAACAGAGTCGGTAATGATGGTAAGCAAATTTCTCATAGTGGCGACAGCATGATTATAGACTATGCTGGTAGAGAAATGGCATTTGCAAAACCTTTTGCAGAAGAAATAATAACATGCACAATAAATCTTGGATTACTAAACGATGCTAAAGAAAAATTTCCTGCGTGGAAAGATGCAGATGACTTTATTATAAAAATATAATTTTAAGATATTTGTCATGAGACAATTTAAATTTGTTATTTGTTATTTACTTCTGTTTTTTAATTATAGTTTAATTTATTGCCAGGTAAATACTTTAACTCCAAAAGAAAAAGATGGTAAATGGGGTTATGTAAATAATAAAGGAAAAGTAGTAATAAAATTTCAATATTATCAGGCTGAGCTTTTTAGTGAAGGAATCGCATTAGTTAGGGAATCTAGTGGTTTTATACCTTTTTATACTTTTATTGATGTAAAAGGGAAAAAAGTTTTTCTTGAAGAATATTTCAATGCTGGTTCTTTTTCAGATGGTTTAGCCTTTGTTCGTAAGTTCGAAAAATTTGGAACAGGATATTATGGATATATTAATACAAAAGGAGAATTAGTAATTCCATATAAATATAAAATTGTAGAAAAATTTTCAAATGGTTTTGCAGTAGTAGGAAAGGATAATCCTAATGAAGATACTTATGGTGATGGTAGTAGCATTTTTGGTGTAATAAATACGAATGATAGCTTATTGTCAAAAAGATGGTTCTCAAATGTTACAAGGTTTTCAAAAGATACATTTATTGTAACTATAAAAGATAAAAAATACACTTTGTTTTCAAATGGTGAGTTAGTATTCAAAGAAAATATTGTGTTTAATAAAAATGATACTACAAGTGATAATATCAATTTTTACGTTGTTGAAACTAAACCTGAATTTCCTGGTGGTGAATATGAAATGATGAAATGGGTTGCCCAAACTGTAATTTATCCTGAAATTGCTAAAGAAAAAGGTATACAGGGAAAAGTTTTTGTTCAGTTTATTATTGGTAAAGATGGTAATATCTCTGAAGTTGAACTTTTAAAAGGCGCCAATCCAATTTTGGATGAAGAAGCTATAAGAGTAATTTCAGCTATGCCTGCATGGAAACCAGGAAAACATAAAGGGCATTTAGTTAATGTGTTATTTCAAATACCATTAAATTTTAAGTTGAATTGATTTTTTTCTTGCTCACACTAGCATTCTGCGAGCGAGTGCTTTTTAGGTTTATAAATCAGAATTATTTAATCATTTTTATTGTTTCTTTAAAATTAGTATATTTGCTTTATGAATCTGATAGAAAGCAATATTGACAAAATTCGTGATTTATGTAAAAAGCATAATGTAGCTAGGCTATTTGTTATTGGTTCTGTGCTAACAAATAGATTTAAAAACGATAGTGATATTGATTTAGTTGTTGATTTTAATGGTGTTGAATTGTATGATTATGCCGATAATTATTTTGAATTAAAATTTTCACTTGAAAATATTTTTAAACATAAAGTAGATTTATTGGAAGATAAGGCAATTAGTAATCCATACTTAAGAAAATCAATTGATTCATCAAAACAACTTGTTTATGGATAGCGAAATTAAAACATGGCTTTTTGATATACAACAGGCCATTAGTGAGATTGAAAGTTATTTTATTGATAAACCTAAGAAATTCGAAGATTATTTAAAAGATATTAAAACAAAGCGTGCAATCGAAAGAGATATTGAAATTATTGGAGAAGCAATAAACCGAATCTTAAAAAAGGATAATAATTTTGAAATAGAAAACGCTCAAAAAATTATTGGAACACGTAATCGAATTGCACATGGTTACGATAAAATTTCGGACGATTTAATTTGGAGTATTGTTATTAATCATTTGCCAAAACTTAGTGCCGAAATTAATGCAAAATTAGAGGAGTAATTATTGTATTTGTTCATAAATCAGTTTACTTTAATCATTTTTTATATTTGTTTTTTAATTAATATGTTATTGATTATATTTGGTTTTTAGAAATAATTAAAGTTAAATTATTTTGAGCACTATAGAAGAAAGCACATATGACAAAATTTTCTTGTTTAAAGGTGATGGTATAAAAATAACAGCTTTTAATAAGTTATTAGACAAAAATTATAAACAAAATGGCTTTCAGAATATTTTTGCTGATTTTCAGGAATTTTACTTGAAAAATTACCTTGAATTTAACTTTGATGACTCATACAGACTTGTAAATAATTTTCTTAATTATTTGCAAAAAGAAAAAATTAGATCAGCTGATAGAATTGAATTTATTGATCTTTCCTTTTCAAAGTACAATGATTATAATCTCTCATTTTGTTGTAAGTTAGCAATGCTTTATGAAAAAGCAGATATTGAAAAGGCCTTAGAGTATATAAATACTATTGAAATAACAGAAAGATATAATAATACTGAATTTAAATATTTAATAGAATTAATTATATTGAAATCGAAATTGTTATTTGAAAAAAAAGAATTTGATTTATCCTTTAAAAATCTAATTAATGCATCAATGTTTTTGCCAAAATTAGATCGATTTGAATATTTAGAATTTTCATCAAGAATAGACAATTTAAATGCACAGATTTGTTTAGTAGAGGAAAAATATTGGGACTATTTATATTTTCACTTATGTAGTTCAATGTTCATATTATTGGCTAAAATATCAGATTTTCCACAACTAACAGGGTTTTATTATTGGAAACAAAATCAATATATTTTCTGGGATGAAATTGAAACACAAAATGTATTTGAAAAGCTTAATATAATTAATAAAAGCTTGGATATACATAATGAATTACTCTTATATGGATATGAAGTATTACCTAAAAATTATGGAATAATTGAAAAATATGATAATAAAGAAAAGTTAGAATTTATATTTAATAATAAAGATAATGATCCAAAAAGCTACTATAACTTATTAGAATATTCAAAAGAATTGAAATCAAAATCCCCAATAAAAGATGTTTTGGGAATAGGGCAATTTATATCTGAGACAATTACAAGTTATAATGAATCGGTTGATTAATCCATGCACTCGTCCTTGCATTCGCTCGCTACCAGCGAGTGAGCAATGCCCACACAGCTTAGTTCATAATTAAGCAGAGAAATCAATATTTACTATGCTTTTGTTTTAAGAGAATATAAATGCTCTTACTCCCAGATTAAGCAACCCGACACATTCCATGAACTAAAACTTCCACCCTCTGGTAAACCTATTGGTATTTGAACTTTTATAGTATGTTTACCTGCTTTTAAATCTCCAAGATCAATGTATGTAGGATTTGTTACAGTTCCGGGACACCAGTTCGATCTGCTTAAATCAGATGATGATAAACCATTTGGAAAATTCCCAGAGCAGGGGTTAAATAAACGGTATGAGCCACAGTCTTGTCTCCATGGAATAAATGAGAAGACAGTTTTATCATCCAGCAAAATTGTATTTTTCTTTTGTAGAAATTCATCACCGTTTTCCCAACCACCATGACCTGTTGTTATGAATTTCAGTTTTGCACTTTTAATGTCTTTATCTATGCTAAATGTTACTTCCAAACCTTTTTCATTGCTGAACATTGATCCGTAATTCTGACCATCCATTTCCAATATGTTTACAGTATTGAATAAAGGCAATACTTTGCTTTCTGAAAAGGCCTGGCTGTTTAGCGATGGATTTTCTTCAGGATGAATTGTAATGTTCATCGAGATTTTATGCCCACCTTTATCATAATTTCCAATAGTTACACCAACCCAGAGTTCTCTATTGCTTAAATAACTTGCAAGATCTGTAATGTCTTGTCTGAACGGTGTTATTTCATGCCATTTTTTACCTTTTTGTTCTAAATAATTGTATTTTAAAATGCCAAATGGAGTAAAAAATCTCATTAATTCCAGTAAAGGCAGATAATTTTCTGTTGCTACTACACCCTGATATTCTGAGCCATTTCCGTTTGTGTATTTTGGTAATTCTTTAGTGCCTTTTTGCAAACCATCCAAAAATGAAGTTGATTTATCGGTTGGTATAATAAAAGCAGTACCTGTTCTATCGTATGCATCGCCATTTGAGCATTGTTGAATATCGATAAATACATTTTGTCCTTTTTTAATAGGTGGAAATTTAATTTTACGAATTATTATAAGCCCTTTTGCAAATCTTAAAATACTATCGTTTGATTTTGCTTCATCAGAAAATCTTACAAGTTCTTCATCAAAAACTTTTATTGTAGTAAATCTACTTTGCCAAATAAGGTCACGGTAGGTTAAAACATCGGTTTTGGGAGTAGTGTTAAAACCAGATGACACAATATTTGGCTTATAATTTGTTAATTTTTCGATTTTTGATGCTGTTATAACATAATTCCCATTTCTAATAGTTTCTAAAACCAATCCTAAGTTCTGACCCAGCATTCCAGGTGCGCCTTTAACATCCAGTTCGTTTGTGTACCAGAGTTCAATGGTATTTGAATTAATAACAGTTTTTGCTTTTTTACAAATGTGACCAAGTATTGTTTTTGTTTCGTTAATTATTTCTAAGTTCTGTTTTGCAATAGATGTAGAATCAATAAATGCTGTAGTACTATTATTATTTAAAAATGCCATCTGAATATAAGAATTATCAGCCCGGTTAATTCTTGTTAATTCAAATGGATAAGATATTTTGTTTGACTGAATATTTTCAGAAGATAATAATGTTTCTTTTTTGTTAGTAATTACAACAATGGGATCTTGTTCTTCTTCAATTTTACCATTAGAATACCTTAGGTAAGTGATTTTATAGCCAAATATATCTGTTGTTTTTTCAGTTTGGGCATTACAAATATTTACTATAAAAATGAAAGCTAAAATTATACTTAATCTCATTTCTTTTTTATTATTTGAAGAATTTCAAAAAACTGTCTTTGTAATTTGCAGAAATATCAATTTCGGTATTGTTGTTTAGTATTACGTAACCGCCTAAACCTTTATGGTATGATTTTACCCAATTTAAATTTATAATGTGCGATTTATGTACACGTATAAAAGGGTAGGGGAGTATTTTTGCATAATGTTTTAAAAAGCGGCAAGCCATTTTTTTGCTACCATCTTTAAGATAGATATCTGTAAAATTTCCGTTACCCTGCAAACGAATAATTTCTTCCATTTTTATTACTTCAAAACCTTCAAGTGTAGGCAATATAACCTGGCGCTTTTCAGGTTCCTGCTCACGAAAATTTTCAACAACAACTCTGTTTCTGTCAAAAATTTCTTTGTTTATAACATGTTCCTGAACTTTGTTAACTGCAATAATAAGTTCTTCAATACTTACAGGTTTTAATAAATAATATGCAGCACTCTGGTTTAACGCTTTTAATGAATATTCTGAGAAAGCGGTTACAAAGATTGTTTCGAAATATAAATCTTTGCATTCATCTAATACATCAAAGGCATTTCCAAATGGTAATTCAACATCAAGAAAAACGAGTTGCGGATTTAATTCATGTAAAAGTGGTACAGCTTGTTTTGCATCTTTAGCTTCGCCCACCACCTCAATTTGCGGACAGTATTTAGTTAGGTAAGATTTTAATGCTTCCCTTGCCGATTGCTCATCTTCTACTATTACACTTCTTATTTTCATTAGAAATTAAACTGACAGTAGTTTTTGATAAAATTAATAAAAAATTTAATATGAGCTCCGTTTTTGATTACTGACAAAAACTAGAATGTCATCCAGAACGAAGTGAAGGATCTATTCTAGAATAGATTCTTCACTCCACTTCGTTTCATTCAGAATGACAAAATCGTGATGTTCCTCCGCTGCGGCGGACAGAATGACAAAACGATTTAAAACTCAATCCTAACAATAACCCCACTTTCAACTTCAGATTTTTCTGTAACTTCAAAACGAATATTATTATTGTATAATTTGTTAAGCAAATAAATTCTTTCGTGTACATTCTTTAATCCACGCGATTCGTGCAATTTCTGATTTTTTGTTTTAATGTTTTTACTTTCTTGTAAACCAATTCCATTATCGTCAATAAAAACAACAGTTTTATTACCTTCTTTTGTGAATTTTAATTTTAAAAGTCCTTTTGATTCTTTATAGCGTAAGCCATGCCAGATAGCATTTTCGAGGTTTGGTTGAATAATCATGTTTGGTATTTGAACAGTATCCTTGTCAATATTTTCATCAACCTCAATAATATATTCAAATTTGTCAGCAAAACGAAGTTTCTCAAGTTCAAGATATTTGGTTAACTGCTCAATTTCTAAACTTAAAGTCACATAATCTTTATTAGAATTTTCCATCATATTTCTCATTAAATTAGAATATGATGTTAAATATTTGTTTGCCTCAAGTTCATTGTTTTCGGCTATAAACTGGTTAACACTATTAAGACTGTTAAAAATAAAATGTGGATTCATTTCGCGTCTTAATGATTGCAAAGCGATTCTGATATTTCTCTTTTTTATAGAAATCCATGCTTTGATAATTATTGCCAGAAGAAATAATAAAATTAATACAGAACCTACCAGTACATAATTGTAATTGTTTTTTCTTACAATTAATTCGTCTTTTAAAGTTTTTTCTTTTTCAAGCTGAGAAATCTTTTTTTCGTTAATATTAAATATTTGTTTATCAACAAGACTACTGTCTTTTGATATAAGTGTTTCTAAATTACCAATGAAATTCTTATAAAGCTTAACAATATTCAGATTATCTTTATTTTTTTCGTAATAATTTGCCAACATTTCAAGACTTGATTTTGCTGCTTTGATATTTCCTTTATCTAATGAAAGCTTGTAAGCGTCGAGCAATACCTTAAGTCCTTCATCAACGCTATTTTTAGCAAAATATAATGAAGATAATTTTTGCATTTGCTGCAACTGGGTCTCAACATTTGCAATGTTTAATGATTGTTCTACAACTTCTTTCTGAACGGTTATTGCTTTATCGAAATTATTTGTTTCTGCATATAAATTAGCAATATCACTTTTAATAAGCATTGATTTTTCACTGTTACTATCAACAATATTTAAAGCCGAATTATAATTTTCGAGAGCTTGATCGCTATTATTCAATGCTAAATTAGCATTAGCCATTTGTGTAAGGTTTTGTACTTTTTCTGAACTATTATTGCTATTATTTAATAATACCGAATTTTGTTGCAGATATTGAAGTTTTACCTTAGTATTTGTATTGCCTTTTAAGCGGTATGCATCATTCTGGTTTATTTGTTTCTGTGTTTTATCAGTAGTGTATTCAGATGCTTTTAAAAAATTGTCTGATGCTACATCATTTTTTTTAAGGATTTCCTGAATTTTTGCCAGTTCTCTATAATATTCGCTTATTCTATTGCTTTTTTTCTTTTTTCCTGATTCAATTTGAACAGCTTTAATCATATAAACCTCGGCTTTTGCAAAATCTCCGGTTTTGATTAATTCCATTGCTAAATCGAAATATCCTGCAGAAATTTCTGAACTGTTTTGATTTGAACTTAATGAATTTTGAAGCTGTAATGCACTATTATTAATACTGCTATTGTTATTAATTAAGCTTACAGTATCTGCTGAGATTGACTGAGCTGTAGCAATAGACCAAGAAACAGCTACCAGATAAAAAAGAATAATTGCTCTTTTAAACATCGTTTTGAAATTATATACCAAAGTAAAAGAAATTTTATCATTTAAGGTAACTGTTTTACCAAGTCAAAATACTATTACACCCTTTTGTATTAAAATACAATTATTTATGAAAGTATTTTTGATCAAATTTTAAATCACAAAATTATGAAAACATTATTTTTTATTCTCGCCCTGTTTATAGTAAGCAAAATCTATTCACAGGACATAACTCAACCAATGATTGAGGTTACAGGAAGTGCCGAAATGAGTATTATTCCCGACCAGATTGAACTTGAAATTATTTTAAGTTCTAATTACAAAAGTTCCAAGCATTCTATGGATGAAGTTGAGAAAAAGTTTTTTTCTGTTCTCGAAGCTCATAACATTCCAAAGATGGCAGTTTCATTTATTTCTATGGATAATCCTTATTATTGGTATTATTGGTGGTGGGATTATAGACATTATTATGATACAAAAACTTATAAATTGAAATTTGATTGTGCAAAGTATGATTTGAGTTTTATTAAAGACTTCGACACAGATTTCATTCGTAGTTTAAGAATTACACAAAGCACACATTCAAAAATAACAGACTACAGAAGACAGGTAAAAGTAGAAGCTATAAAGGCTGCAAAAGAAAAAGCTCAGGTTTTATTAGAGGCTATTGGTCAGAAATGTGGAAGAGTATTGGAAGTTATAGAAATACAAGAACCTATATTGAATAATAATTCATGGTATGGCAATTTTAATAATAATTACAGTAATATGACTTCTAATTCGGTAATGTACCAACCAAGCACAGGTTCAGGATCTGGCAATAGTGAATCACATGTTCCATCAATCAAATTAAGATTTGAAATAAAAACAAAGTTTGAAATATTATAACATTTAACAATAATCAATATGAAAAAAATAACAGTAATTACAGCGGTTTTCTACTTGATGACATTATTTGGGTGTCGTAGTGGAAATGCACAGGATACAACAGTTGTAGCTCCGGCAGTAAAATTGACAAGTGAAAAAATTCAGGTAGCAATATTACTTGATGCTTCAAACAGTATGGATGGCTTGATTGAGCAGGCAAAATCCAGATTGTGGAATATAATTAATACACTTACAACTCTTAAATACGAAGGTAAAGAACCTGGTATTGAGATAGCTCTTTACATGTATGGGAATGATGGTTTGTCGGCAAGTACAAATTTTATCAGACAGGTAACTCCGTTTACAAGCGATTTGGATTTAATTTCTGAAAAATTATTTGCAATAACAACAAATGGTGGCTCCGAGTATTGCGGTGCTGTTATTGAACAGGCTGTAAAAAAACTTGACTGGGGAAGAGAAAGTTATAATATGAAACTTATTTATATTGCAGGCAATGAGCCTTTCACTCAGGGAAGTGTTAGTTACAAAGAGGCAATTAGTGAAGCTGTAAGTAAAGATATTTATATAAATACAATTCATTGTGGCAGCTGTTTGGAAGGCGAGAAGGGAAGTTGGAAAGACGGAGCCGATAGAGGCAAAGGAAAATATTTTTGTATAAATTCTAATGAAAAAGTTTTATATGTTGTTACACCTTATGATGAGCAAATAAATAATTGTAATATCAGATTAAATAAAACTTATATTTATTATGGATCGGCAGGATATACTGGTTATACAAACCAAAGTGCACAGGATATGAATGCCGGATCAATTTCAACTGCAAATGCCACAGAAAGAGTTGTTTCAAAATCAAAATCGGTTTATAATAATGTTTCATGGGATTTGGTTGATAAAATTTCTGCTGATTCTACTTATATTAAAAATGTTGATGTAAAAACACTTCCGAAAGAATATCAGAATCTTAACAAAGAACAATTACAGCAAGAAATAGAAAAGAAAACTAAAGAAAGAGATGATATTCAAAAGGAAATTTCACAACTTTCAAAAAAACGTATGGATTATATTGCAAGTCAAACAAAGGCAAGCAATACACAGGATGATTTTGGCAATGCAGTAAATATCTCAATAATGGAAGTTGCTAAAATTAAAGGTTATAAAGCGATTGAGAATTAAAATGGTTTAGTATAACAAAATACATAATATATGAAAATAATAATTTATTTAACCGCAATATTGCTTTGTTTGCTTGATATTTCAAGTTATGGGCAATCCGCAGGAAATGTGATTTACAACAATCCATACGTAATGACTCCACAGAAATTTAGTGTAAATATGAGGCAGGCTTACGATAATAACCCTGAAATAAGCGCAGAAGTACTTATGAATGTTCCTGCAAGCAGTTACACTGTTATTTTTAGTGTTACACAAAACGGGTCAACAGCAGTAGAAACCGACTCCCTGATGAATGTCAGAATTAACACTGTTCGTGCTGAACTTGCTGCAATTGGAATAAATAAGTCAAGTATTCATATTGATCTTATTTCATTTGTACCTTCATACTCGTTAAAACTTGAGGCAAAAAAATTCGGTAAAACAGCTAACGAAATTCCAATTGGCTTTCAATTAAAAAAGAATATTCACGTGCTAATCTATAATTATGACTTGCTTGACAAACTCACCACAATAATGGCAAAGGCTGAGATTTACGATATTGTTAAGGTAGATTATAATTTAGACAATTTAAAACTATATTTCGATACGATACGAAATACTGCAATTGATATTATAAAAAACAAAGAAAGAGATTTTACGAAAATGGGTTTAAAAATTGATATTTTAAACATGTATGATGGCTTTAACGCAACATACCCATTGGAGCGATATGCAAGCTATACAGCTTTCTACACAGGAAGTTCAATTGAAGAAATTAAAGTTGCTAAAAAGAAAAAAGAATATGCAAGAAAGAACACATTTATTACTGGAAAAAATGCAACAGTAAACATTAATGTTAATAATAACGACGAAGAAGATGACACCGAATTTATTGTTAAATATTCTGACAAGAATAAAACAATATATTATAACAAAATACCATTTAATCAGTTTGATGTTGTTTTAAACGCCGATTTTGCAGAACCTAGAATACAAATTGTATATTCATTAAAAGCTAAATACTCTGTCGAGAATCTTGAAAAATACGATGAGTCAAAAAGACTAAAAAAAGAAAGTGAAGAAAAGGATAAAAAAAGGAAGAAGAGGTTTATATAATTAAACCGGTGTTTTAATTTTAAGCAAGATTCTGAAAAGAGTCTTGCTTTTTTGTTTAAATTTGAAGTCTATTTAAAACTTTAAGATCAGGAATGCAACAAAAAAAGAAAGAAATACCTACGGTAAAACCTAAATTACACCCACGTAATAAAAACCGTGAGCGTTATAATTTTAAAGAACTTAAAGCTTGTTGTCCGGAATTAGTGTCATTTGTTAAATTGAATTTGTATAATGATGAATCCATAGATTTTGCTAATCCGGAAGCTGTAAAAGTTCTTAATAAAGCAATTTTGAAATATCATTATGGAATTGAAAGCTGGGATATTCCCGAAGGTTATTTATGTCCGCCAATTCCTGGTAGAGCAGATTATATACATCATATTGCAGATTTGTTATGCAGAAATAATTATGGTAAAATTCCTGTTGGTGAAAAAATAAAATGCATGGATGTTGGGATTGGAGCAAATAGTATTTACCCTATTATTGGTGTAAAAGAATATGGCTGGTCCTTTATTGGTTCAGATATCGATCCAATTTCTATTGCTAATGCAAAAAATATTATTTCTGAAAATTTATTATTAAAAGGAAAAGTTGAATGCAGAATGCAGGAGAATCCTAAAGATTTTTTCTATAGTGTTATTTCTAAAGATGAAATAATTGACTTTACAATTTGTAATCCTCCATTTCATCCAACCATAAAGGAAGCACAATCAGGTACATTAAGGAAATTATCTAATTTAAATAAGCATGAAATATCTGAGCCAATAAGAAATTTTGGTGGTCAGTATAATGAACTTTGCTATAAAGGCGGAGAGGAGCGATTTGTCGGAAATATGATTCGCGAAAGCAAAAAGTTTTCGAAAAATTGTTTCTGGTACACTTCATTAGTTGCAAAGCAAACACATTTACGAGGTTTTTATGAATTGCTTAAGCACCTTGAGGCAACAGAAGTGGAGACTATTCCAATGGGACAAGGAAATAAAACAAGCCGTATTTTAGCATGGTCGTTTTTAACTAAAGAGGAGCAAAAAAGCTGGAAGAATACGAGATGGAATGATTTTAAAAAAATATAAAATGCTAAATACTATATCTTCTTTGTCATTCTGAACGTAGTGTAACGAAGTGAAGAATCTATATACTAGATATATATAGCTTCGCTGCTCCGCCACAGCGGAGGACAGTATGACATTAAGGTGTTTTATGTCGTTAATAAATATGTTATTTTTATATCGAATAAATATTAAAAATTAAATTAAACAAAAAAAATAACACGTGATTAAAGCTGACTATAAAGATAAATCTCATATTGTAAATATTCTTACTAAGGTATTTGATGATAATAACAGTGTAAATTATGTGATAAAACAAGACAACAAAAGAGAACAAAGAATAAAAAAATTAATGGAATATTCTTTTGATATCTGTTATTTGTTTGGAAATGTTTATTTGTCGGAAGATAGAAATGCCTGCGCTTTGACTTTATTCCCAGATAAGCAAAAAACGACATTAAAAACTATTCTACTTGATTTAAAATTGGCTTATTCCTCAATAGGTTTAACCAGAATAAAAAAAGTACAGGATCGTAATTCAAAAATAAAAAATTCATATCCTAAAGAACCAATATTTTATTTATGGTTTATTGGTGTAAACTCAACAGTACAAAGTAAAGGAATAGGAAGTTCACTGATAAAGGATCTTATTAAAGAAAGTGAAATAACAAAGCGTCCAATATATTTAGAAACCTCGATGCAGAAAAATATAGAATTTTATAACAAACACGGTTTTAAAGTATATAAAGAATTAGATTTCGGACATAAGTTATTTTTAATTAAAAGAGATGTACATTAATTATTTTTTTTGTAATACACTTTTAGCTATTTTGGTAGCTAATTATTAGTATAATGTTTTTAAAATATTAATTATGAAAAAACTCGTTATTTTGCTTGGTAGCTTTTTATTTACTTTTTCAGTTATGTCACAAATGTATTTTGATAAAACCTATGGAGACGAAAATTATGATTATGGCTTTTCTGTTATTCAAACCCTAGACAGCGGTTATATTGTAACTGGTCGAAAAGTAAATATTTCAGGATATAGTGATGTTTATTTAATTAAAACCAATAATATTGGAGATACCATATGGACAAGAAAAATAGGTGGTACAGGTGATGAATATGGACTTTCTATAACAAAAGCTAGCGATAGTGGTTACATTGCAGTAGGATTTACAGGAAGTTTTGGCGCAGGTGGTAATGATGTTTATTTAATTAAGTTTAATGACAATGGAGATACTTTATGGACTAGAACTTTTGGTGGACCTGAAGGTAATGCAGGATTCTTTATTTCGCAAACAAATGATAATGGTTACATTATAACTGGATCAACTCATACCAATGGTGCAGTTGATTTGGATGTGTATCTTATTAAAATTGATGTAAATGGAGATACTTTGTGGACAAAATCTTATGGGGGGCAAAGTCATGATTATGGGAACTCTGTTATTCAAACAAATGACAATGGGTATATTATTACTGGAGTAACAGAAAGTTTTGGGTCAGGTTTAACAGATGTATATATAATACGTACAGATGAAAATGGAGATACATTATGGACAAAAACATTTGGTGGAACTGGTGACGACTCTGGCAAATCAGTTTCAAAAACTAGTGATGGAGGCTTTGTTATAGCAGGAGATATTCAAACCTCTGTAACTGATTGGTCTGCTTTCTTAAACAAAATTGATATAAATGGAAATATAATATGGACAAAAATTTATAGTTTGTTAGATTTTTATTTTAATTTTAATTCTGTTGTACAAACTAACGATGGTGGATTTATAGTTGCAGGAACCAAGTCACATATGTTTACAGGTGCAGATAATGTCTATTTAATTAAGACAAATAGCTATGGAGATACTTTGTGGTCTAATAATTATGTGAAAACTTATCATTCCTGGGGAAATTGTGTTGCTCAAACTTTTGATGGAGGATTTGTCATTTCAGGAACTGCAAATTATGATGTTTATTTAATTAAAACTGATGCCAATGGGGGTTTCGTAAAAATTGATGAAAAATTACTTGACACTAATAACTTTATTAAAATATATCCAAATCCAACATCAGGTATAATCAATTTACAAATCTCACAAGATTTTGGAACAATAAAGAAAATTGAAATATTTAACAATTTAGAGAAAATAAGGGAAATATCGCAGAATTTTTCAAATGTAGATATTAGTTCTTTTAAAGGGGGATTGTATTTTATTGTTGTAACAAATATTAATAATGAAAAAATAATTAGGAAAGTTATAAAAGAATAACTTTTGTAAGCATCATTAAATCATCGCCTCCCACAAAATTTCAACTGGATGCAATGCTTTTCTTCCTGTTCCATCTTCAATCTGGCAACGACAACTTGTTCCTGTCGCAGCAATTATAGTTTTGGTATCTGTTTTTCTGATTTCAGGAAATAATACCAATTCACCAATTTGCATTGATAGTTCGTAATGCTCCTTTTCATAACCAAATGAGCCTGCCATACCACAACATCCCGAAGGGATTTCGGTAGCTTTATAATTTGTTGGAATAGTAAGCATTTTTAAAGTAGGAGCAGTGGAGGCAATAGATTTTTGCTGACAATGTCCATGTAGTTTTATTTCTGCAGCTTCTGAAGTGAATGATTCTGATTTAATATTTCCTTTTGCAAATTCTGCAGCAATAAATTCATCAATCATTAAAGTGCTTTTTGCTAATACTTTGGATTTTTCGACTAATGATTTTTCAACAATTTCAGGATATTCATCTCTGAATGCTAAAATTGCTGATGGTTCGATTCCAATTAAAGGAGTTTCTTCTGTTATTATTTCAGAGAGATAATTTATATTCTGCTCGGCAATAACTTTTGCTTTTCGTAATAAACCCTTTGAGAAATAAGTTCTGCCACTAACTACATGTTTTGGAATAATTACCTCGTAACCTAATTTATTTAACAGGAGGATAGCTTTAATACCAATTTCAGGTTCATTTAAATTTGTGAATTCATCAGCAAATAAATAAACCTTTTTAGGAGATTCTGAAACAAGTCCAGAATGACGATTTGAGTTTTTTTCAAAATACTGAATAAGAGTTTCACTATAAACTTTTGGAATTTTTCTCTTAGTCGAAAATCCAATAAACGATTTTCCTAGGTTAGAAAACAGATTAAAAATTCCGGAAAAATTGGATCCAAATTGATTAATTTTTGGACTTAAAGCTATCATTTTTGTCCTTAAAGGAGTTCCATTCTCATCATAATAATGTTGAAGGAATTCTGCCTTCATTTTTGTAACATCTACACCACTTGGACATTCTGATTTACATGCTTTACACGATAAGCAAAGGTCCATTATTTCATAAATTTCTTTATGTGCGAATGGATTTATTTTTTTACTATTAGTCAAGTATTCGCGTAAAATATTTGCTCTTGCACGGGTAGATTGGTTTTCATTTTTGCTCGCCATGAAACTGGGGCACATTGTACCTCCAATAATTTCAGATTTTCGACAATCGGCAGAGCCGTTACATTTTTCTACTGAACCTAAAATTCCCAAATCCTGAGAGAAATCAAAAATGGTTTCAATCTTTCTAATTTCTTTATCAGTTTCAAACCTTAAACTCGAATTCATGGGAGGTGTGTCAGTAATTTTCCCAGGATTGAATATATGTTTTGGGTCCCAAGTCTCTTTTATCTGTTTTAAAAGCGAATAACAGTGATCGCCAATCATATAAGGAATAAATTCACCTCTTAGCCTACCATCACCATGTTCGCCACTTAATGAGCCACGATATTTTTTAACTAGCTCCGCAGATTCTTTTGCAATTGTTCTGAAAAGCTCTACATCCTTCTTTATTTTGAGATTTAAAACCGGGCGCATATGAATTTCTCCGGTTGCAATATGTGCATAGTATATGCAACTTAGATTATGTTTCTTAAATAAATTGTTTAAGTCAGCCATGTATTCAGGAAGTACATCAGGATGAACAGCTGTATCTTCAATTACAGGAACTGGTTTAGCGTCACCTGGTAAAGTACTTAGTACACCTAAGCCTGCTTTTCTGAGATTCCAGACCTTTTTTGTATCGGCACCAAACACAACAGGAAAATGATATCCGAAACCATTCGCACGCATATCGGTTTCAAGACTTTTTGCAATTTCGATAATTTCTTCACGGGTTTCTTTTGCAAATTCAACAATTAAAAGTGCTTGAGGATCACCTTCAAGAAAGAAACGGTTTTTGTTTTGCTCAATATTTCCTTTTGTAAGATCAAGTATTGCTTTGTCCATCAACTCAATTGAAGTAGGATTGTGTTTTAGGGCTACAAGATTTCCTTTAAAAGTATCTTCCAGAGAATTCATATGAATGCAAACCAAACCTATTTCTTTCGGCGGTAAGTCAACAAGATTAAGTTTTATTTCTGTAGTAAAAGCCAGAGTTCCTTCAGATCCGGCTAATAATTTACAAAAGTTGAATGGTGTCTCATTTTCTGAAAATGGAGAGGTTAAACTCAGTATGTCAATTGCATAACCAGTATTTCTTCGATGAATTCTTGAATCAGGATATTGCTTATTTATTTCCTCAATATTTGATTTGTCAGATAAGATTTCATTGATATTCTGGTATATTTTATTTTCTAATTTATCACCTTTTTGCTTTTGTTTAAATTCATCATTATTAATTTGTTTAAACTCTGCAATTGAACCATCACTTAAAATAGTATTTAACTCTAAAAGATGATCTCTTGTACTTCCATAAATTAAAGAATGAGCCCCACAGGAATTATTGCCAACCATTCCGCCAATCATACATCTTGTAGAAGTTGATGTTTCGGGTCCGAAAAACAATCCTTTTGGTGCAAGAATTTTGTTTAATTCATCCAATACCACACCTGGTTCAACTCTAACCCATTTTTCTTGTTCGTTAATTTCAATAACTTTGGTAAGGTATTTTGAAACGTCAACAATAATTCCGTTTCCCACAACTTGTCCGGCTAATGAGGTTCCGGCGGTTCTGGGAATAATTGGTACATTATTTTTTGATGCAAATGCAACAACTTTTTTAACATCGCTTACATTTTTTGGACGAATAACTGCAATAGGTTTTTCGCGATAAGCAGATGCATCTGTTGCATATAGTAGTCTTGTTGTTTCGTCGGTATATACGTCACCTTCAAAGTAATTTGAGAATATTTTAAGTTTTTCTTGAAAATTTATAGAATTCATTTTTATATTTTTTGTTAATCCAGAATTTATGGTTCTTTAAATATAAATATTCAAGGTTTTAATTAAATGAATTTACAGGCAATTGTAGTTAGAAAACCGATTAATGTAGATAATCCTGTTACCGATCCTCCCATATGAAATGCTTCAGGTAACATTGTTTCTGCAATCATTGTTAGCATAGCACCTGCAGCTAATCCGTCAATAAGAGCAAGGTATGAATGAGTTACATTTGCAAAAAAAACATTTCCAGCAATTGCTCCTACACCAGTTAATAACATTATGGTTGTCCACATAAACAATATTTTCATTTTTGAAAATTTTTGTTCTCTTAAGCCTATTGAGCTAGATAATGCTTCCGGGAAATTTGATAAAAATAAACCTGCAAGTAAAGATAAGCTCATAGTTCCCATTGTTAGCAGGCTTGAACCTATAACAATTGATTCTGGTATACCATCCAACATAATTCCTAACCATATTGCAAGTGCAGCGCCTCCCGCATGTTTTACTGATTGACTTTTAAGGTCGCTTGAATGTATGCTGCTTGATTTTCCATCTAAGTTGGAAATAGCTTTTTTATACCAGGCTTCAGCTTTTTCGTTGCTAACTATATGATTTTCTTTTAATAATTCAATTTGATTATTAATAATTTCTTCAACTTTTTTTGTTAATAAAGCTGATTGTGAAACAATTTTATCAAAATCTGTTTTTAAAACCATAAAAACAGATACGTCTGTTTCGGCAATAATACTAAACTCGTGCTTACTTCCGGTTAATAGTTCTATTTCGCCCAGTACAGCATTTTGTTCGGCAAATAATGTTAGGTTTTTATCTTCGTCAATTAATTTAACTTTTCCCGATTCAATTATTAATAATCTATCTCCAGGATCATCATGATGTACAAGGTGTTTTCCTGTTTTATAAGTCCTATTCTGAATGTAGGGAATAATTGACTGAAGTTCATCTGCAGGTAATTGTTGAAAAAGTGGAATTGTGCTTATTCTTTTTGCTAATTCATTTAGATTTTTACGTCTTACTTTTTTTAAATGAGAAAGTGCTGTACCAGTTTTTCTAAGAAATCCACCATTGTTATTTACTATTTGATTTAGAAAGAAATAGAATATTCCTCCAATAATACATCCCATTGCTAATATCCAAAAATGACCATTGTGAACTGCAACTGCAACTAAATCAATTGTTAAAGCAGCAAGAAGAGCGCCACCACCAAAAGCCATAAGTGCTGCTGTGATTTTTGATTTTGGCTTCCAAATAAAGGATAGTAATGCACCTAACGGTAAAGAAACTGCGCTTATTATTCCAAAAATAAAAGCATCAACCCAAGGGGTTCCTGTCATATAAAAATGATTTTTTAATTAACTTGCGCCAAGATAATAAAAAACTATAAATAATTTTAATGTCTGGAACTAAATGGATACCACTACTTTCTACTAACTTTTTAGGAGTATTCAACAATAATTATTTCAAATTACTGATAATTACTATTTCGGTAGCTTGGTTTCCAAAAGACTCAGGAGCCGATTCGTATATTGTTTCGTTAGCTTCAGGTTTATTTTTTGTTCCGTACATTTTTTTCTCACCACTGGCAGGGAAACTAGCGCAGATAATGTATAAAAAGAAGATTATTTTGTATTCCAGAATAGTTGAGTTTCCAATTTACGTGATTGGAGCTTTAGGATTTTATATTGAAAATATTTATGTCGTTTTGGTTTGTATTTTTTTGCTTGGAGTTGTGAGTACATTATTTTCACCTGCAAAATATGGTTTAATTCGCGATATTGGTGGTAATAGAGGTATTTCTTTCGGAACTGGAGCAATGGAAATGCTTGTATTTTTCGGAAACATTGTGGGGCCTGTAGTGGCTTCAATAATTTCTGATCATTATAATTACCATTTGCTGGCTGCTGTTTTAATAGGAGTTTCAGTATTAAGTTTTATTACAACTGTTTTAATAAAAGCTAATGAAACAGAGCCATTAAAAAGCTCTTCGGAAACAATTAATCCAATTATGTTTTTAATTAATTCATTTAAATGGGTAAAAGGATTTAAGGGAATGAATCTGATTGTTTTAGGTTTAGGCTCTTTCTGGATGATAGATGGTATGTTACAAATGAATTTAATTGTTCATTGCCCCGGAATACTTAAATTATCGAATACAGAAATGAGTATGGTAATGTCGATCGCCTTGATTGGAATCGGATTGGGAAGTTTAAGTTCGGGATTAATATCGAAAGGCAAAGTAGAATTGCTTTTAACTCCAATTGGTGGTTTTGGAATGGCAATTTTCTTAATTCTGGTTTACATAATTCAGCCAACAAATGTTTATTTGTTTTCAGTTTTTATCTTTTTTATAGCAATGTTCAGCGGAATATTTATGGTACCGTTAAGTGCTTATATTCAGACTAAAATTGAGGGTCGAAAGCAGGGAGACATGATTGCATATTCTAATTTTATTACATTTTTAATGCTTTTTATTGGCTCAGGATTATTTGGTTTTATTTCCGGTAAATTTGGAACAAATATGGTTTTTTTGTTTTTGCTTTTATCGGTTATTGTCATAACATTTCTACTTGTAAGATTTGTACCTGAAATGAGGGAAAGAGTTAATAGAATTTTACCATGAATTAATCTATGGGTATTGTTATTTTTATATATAGAAACCTTTTAAGGCTTCGGTACAAAGTTAATATTCGTGGAATTGATTTACTTAGTTCTAAAAACCCAAAATTGTTTTTGCCAAATCATCAGGCTATTGTTGATCCGCAAATCCTTTTTACGCATATTTCAAAGTACACACCTGTAATGCCAATAGTTACTGAAACATATTTTAAAATACCTTTATTAAAGCAAGTATTAAATAGTATAAAAGCTGTTCCTGTTAGTGATTTAACGGCAGGTAGCAGAGATACATCAGTGCTTGACAGGATAAATAAAAGTGTTATAGAAGCAATAAAAGATGGTAAAAATGTATTGCTTTATCCATCAGGACAAACAGCAGAACAAGGATTTGAAAAAATTAAAAACAAAAAAAGTGCTTGGGTTGTTGTATCTGAAATTCCTGAAAATACTGAGATTGTTGGAGTTAGAATTAGTGGTTTGTGGGGTAGTATGTGGTCAAAAGCTAAAACCGGTAAATCTCCCTCATTTTTTAAGGCATTTTTAAAAGGCATATTTATTGTGATTATTAATTTCTTTTTTTTAGCTCCTAAAAGAACAGTTAATATCGAATTTTCAGATATAACAATTGAAGCCAAAGAAAAGGCAAAAGAGGGAAAGGTTTTTTTTAATACTTTCCTCGAAGAATTTTATAATAAATATGGAGAAGAAAAGATTAAAAAAGTGAAATATCATTTTCTTAGTTTTAGAATATAATTTTGCAATTGAAACTAATTTTTATTTTAATTCGTATTAATAAAAGTTTTATTTTTGTTTAATAATAAAAACCACAAATATGAAAAAAACGAATACACTATTTTTAACAATTGTTACACTTGTTTCTGTTACTTTCTTCTTTTCTAGTTGTAAGAAGGAAAAAGATGAAACACCTACTAAAACTAAAATGGAAGGTGTTTGGGTAATTTCTGAGGCTTATGACTCATCCGGTGTTAACATTTTACCTAAAATGCAAAATAGCTTACTTCCTTTGACTGCTTTTTATTTGAGTAGTGATAATACTGTATTGTCAACAGCTGGTCCAATGGTTACATACTTGGTTTATGGTGATAGTAAATTCACTCAAATTTCTTCAAATATTAACCAGTGGTTTAATTATGCAAACCTTACATTTAACGGAGGTGAATTTTTTGTAGCAGATGGTACACCTGATCGTTTTGCTCTTGAAATGAAACTCGAAGGAGTTGGAGGCGGTGCTACAAATACATTAGCTGAAATTTTATCTTTATTCAATGTAGAAGCACAATGGTTAAAAACAGTTGTTTATCATAAATTTATAAATGTTGGTGTTTCTTTTAATGATGACGGTGATAAAATGACCTGGGTATGGGATAACCAAACTACTGCCCGTTATAACATGAAAGACCAGTATGGTGATTATGTATTATGGTATGGTTGGCCAGTATCTAAATTTGCTAAATGCAGATTTGTTCTTTCAAAGAAATCAAAATCTTTAAATGATGTTACTACCGAAGCATATAATAACCCACCAAATAAAATAGCAATAGTAAATAATTAAGCAAAATAAAACACAAATAAAAAAGGAGGCATTGCCTCCTTTTTTATTTGTTAACCCATTCGTAATATGGTTTCTTTTTATTCTTTTTAAGTTGATCTGTGTTCTTTTTATTCATTCTCCAGCCTAGTGTTAATTCATGCGAGCCTCCTGATCTATGAGCCAAACCATGCTCATACCATTCAAAAGTGTAATTGAAAATAAGGTTAGATTTAAGATTTGCTCCAATACCGATTCCAGCGTCACCAGTTTCTTTATAAATTAATGTAAACCAAACTTTTTGATCGTAAATAATAGGAATAGTAAAATTATAAAATGAAGGAGCATCTACAGGATAATGAATTATTGCAGTTGGATTTATAGCCCATGTTTTACTGAAATTCAGTTTGTAGCTCATAAAAGCTTGGTAATGCGGCCAAAGAGCATAAAGGCTATTATCAGTTCTTCTTCCTAATAATCTTGGTGCAGAAGCACCTATATGTAATTTTTTACTGCTATATAATATGCCAAAACTAGCATCAATCATTGCACTCTTTGATCCGGATCTCATAAAAATAGGATCTGATTGAGCATCGTTATTATTTAAGTCAATATGATTTTCAAGCATGCCACATCCTAAACCAAAACTAAGAAATTTTGTTTTTGATAAACGAATATGATATGAGTAATATAAACTGGTAGAAATATTGATAAAAATACCTGCCTGCATATTTGAAATACTTGCACCAATCCCCATGTTTTTACCAATTGCACCATTTGCCGATATTGAATTTGTTAAAGGTGCACCATAAACTCCTATCCATTCATTTCTTGTTGAGCCATAAATTTCAAATTTTTCATTAAGACCGGCATATGCAGGTGAAAGTGAAAATTTATTAACAATATACTGATTGCTTAAAGTTAATTGTTGGGCAATTGAACTTAGTTGCCCAAAACAAAAAACAATTGTCAGTATAAATAAAATGTATTTTATGTTTTTCATTTTAATGAATGTATTTTATCTATTGTTATTATTGTGCGTTAAGATATTTATATTCCCTTTTAAAGTATCTCTTCCACACTGAATGTAGTAATAATATGCACCATCAGGAAGACTTTTTCCGTCAAAATATTGACAATTCCAGTCATTATTATAATAATTTGAAGAATATACTATTTCATTCCACATGTTGTATATCTCAACACTACAACCGCTATTGCCGTTGCTTCCGTTGTTGAAAAATGATTGCAAATTGTTAATTGTAAAATAGTCGTTAACACCATCACCATTTGGAGTAATAATATTAGATGATACGATAATGTTAGAACCAGAATTATTATTGCCTGTTTGATATATGTTTATACTTGATGTTCCCGAACAACCATACTGGTCGGTAATTGTAACGGAATAGTGTCCGGCAGTATTTACAGAAATAGTTGGGTTTTGCATTCCGTTTGACCATTGAACATTTCCTCCACCATTTGCAGTAAGTTGTATTTGTCCGTTTCCGTATATCATAGTATCTGGTGCTGAAATACTAACAATTGGAGTTGGATTAATGTTTATGTTATTTGTTATTGTATCATTACATGGGTTGTTATTAGAAGCAACTAAGGTCACATAATAATTACCAGAATTAATATAAGTATGTGTAGCACTCCCTGAAGTATTTACTTGATTACCGTCACCAAAATCCCAGTGGTAATTATTAGCAATCTGGGTTGGATTAAACATTGTATTTTGTCCTTGACATATATTAGATATTGAAAACGAGGCAGTAGGTGACTGATAAATTGATATGTTATTTGTAACTGTATCACTACATCCGTTACTTGTATTAATTAATGTAACATTATAACTCCCAGAGTTATTATAAATATGAGAAACATGGCCAGTAGAAGTAGATTGAGTGCCATCACCAAAATTCCAATAATAAAAACCAATTGATGATGAATTTATGAATAAAGTGTTTTTATTTGTACAATTATTCTGTACTAAAAATGATGCGATAGGTTTTGAATAAATTTGTACAGTTTTAATAATTTCATTTTTACAACCTTTATCTGATACAGCTTTTAGCTTAGAATTAATGCTTCCAATTGTACTGCAAAAATAATTAACAGTGCTTCCTGAACTGTCATCTGGCATTAAATCGTTTGTAAAATCCCAGATATACTTTACGATACTTCCTGAAATTATATTTGATTGGCTTGTATATATTGCCATATCATTAACGCATGGGTTGGAAACAATAAAATCAACAGTTGGTTTAGGATCAAGAATCACATTATTCATTTTTGAAAAACTAGGACCAGTAATTAAAGTTATTCTTAATGTAACCGGAATAGAATAAACGCCTGGTGAAATGAAACTATATACTGTTACTGTTTTGCCTGTATAGTCCCATGATCCATCGCTATTAATATCCCATTCCCAAGTCTGTATGTCTGAATCAGGATAAGTAGAAGAGCCTGTAAGAGTTGTTGGAACAGAACCAATACAGGTTTGTGAATATGTAAAATCAACTACTTGGCTAAAACAAAACTGATAAAAAAATAATGTAAAAATTGAGGCAATAATTTTTTTCATAACATAAAACTTAATTCAATAACTATTTTCGAAAATAATCTGAAAATTAGAATAATTAATTTAAAATGTGAAATTTTAAAACGTTTATTTTTAATTTTTTATAAGCTTAGATAAATTAATTTTAAATATATGATATCAATTGTTTTTTTTAATAGATTTGTATAAGGTAATTACCATCTAATTTTTTAATTATGAAAAAAATAATGTTAGTTTTTTTTATTTTAGCAATGTGTTATACAGCATCTTTTTCTCAGGTTTTGCTAAAAAATAAAGAAAATGCGCATGCCGGTGAGATTCTTTCAGTCGCAATTAATAGTGATGCAAGTTTTATTGTTAGCAGTGGAATGGATAAACGTGCACAGATTTGGGATGCAAAAACAGGAGATAAATTAAAAGTTTTTGCTCACTCTGCTCCGGTTACTGCTACAGCATTTAGTTCTAATGGAAAATTGTTTTCTACCGGTTCTTCTGATGGTAAATTAATAATTTTTGATGCCGTCGAATGGAAAATTAAGAAAATTCAGAAAGAACATACTCTTGATATAACTTCTATATCATTTAATCCAATTAATGATTATATTGTTACGGGATCTAAGGATAATACAGCAAAAATATGGGATGGTGTTTCAAGTGGCTCATTATTTACATTAAGAGAGCACACAAAAGCTGTAACCGCAGTTGCGTATAGTTCTGATGGAAAGAATATTGTTACAGGATCATCTGATTATACAATAAAGATATGGGATGCAGTAACCGGGCAGATAAAATCTACTATCAATGCCGATTCTAAAGAGGTTACTGCTATTGCTTGGAGTTCTGATGGTAAATATATTTTAAGTGGTGGTTCAACTGGTGCAGTTATTATATGGGATGCATCTTCAGGAAATAAATTCTGGGAAACTGATTTTAAGTCAAAGGTTAATACTGTAGCTTTTAGTCCGGATGTACAATACATCGCTATTGCAGGTGCTGATAAGAAAATTTCAATCTGGAATATTGAATCTAAACAAATTGTAAAAGAATTTGATGCACATGAAAGTGACATAAATTCAATTGCTTTTTCTGATAAAGGAAATATTTTGCTATCTGTTAGCAATGATGCCAGTTTGAAAATATGGGATGACAGTAATCTTAAAATTGGAAAGAAAAAATTCGTAAAAGACGCAGGTGAACCTAAATTAACAGTATCTAATGTTACATTAAATGAGGATAATCATAATGGTATTATCGAGAATCCTGAGAATCCAACTATAAAATTTATTCTAAAAAATTCTGGAAAAGGACAGGCATATAATTTAACTGCAAAAATTTCGATAGATAATACTGTAATAGGATTGCATTTTGAAAAAGAAATATCCATAGGTAATCTTGAATCTGATAAATATATGACCGTTGTTATACCAATATCTACAGATTCATTATTAGAAACTGCATCAGGGACTTTTAATGTAGAAATTCAGGAAGCAAACGGGTTTAATGTAGCACCGGTAAAAATTAATTTTCAGTCTCGTGGTGGTATAAGTTATTGTTATGTTATGATTACAAGTCAGGCGTACAGTTCTGTAACCGGAAAAGCTGAGATTGGAGCACCTATTACTCTAAAATTAAAGGTTAAAAATACATCAAGTGGGATTGCAAAAAACACTAAAATCGGCTATATATTTCCACCTAATGTTATGGCTGTAAATAAACTCTCGGAATTAATTCCGACTTTAGAACCTGGTGAAGAAAAAGAGGTTAGTGTTGAATTTTATACAACTAAAGAATTTAATAAACCAAAAATTAATATAGGTTTAAATTTGGAAGGTGCATATACAAATGCAAACGACCTAATATTAGAAGTTAAAATGAATGAAAATTTGCCAACTACTGATATGACCTTTGCAGAAGCTAATACTCAAACCGAGACACCTGAAGTGTTATATAGAGGTGGTGGAGATCCATTAGCAGGAATGAATGTTCCTAAAGCAAAAGATATGGTTATAGGAAAATATTATGCTCTAATAATAGGAATTAATAAATATAAAGGAAACTGGACTCCACTACAGAATGCTGTAAATGATGCAAAAGAAATTGAAGTACTGCTAAAACAAAAATATAAATTTGATAATTTTCAGACTCTTTATGATGAACAAGCTACAAGAGTTGGAATAATTAATAAACTTGAATGGTTAACAGAGAATGTGAAAGAACAGGATAATGTTTTAATTTATTATTCCGGTCACGGCGAATTTAAAAAGGAACTTAATAAAGGTTTCTGGGTGCCTATTGATGCTACTACTAATTCTTCGGCAAACTATATTTCAAATGCCGATTTACAAACTTATCTGGGTGGTATTAAGTCTAAACATACATTATTAGTTGCTGATGCATGTTTTAGTGGAGATATTTTCAGAGGCAAAACTGTTACTGTCCCTTTCGAAGAATCTGAAAAATATTATAAAGAAGTTCATAGTTTATCATCACGTCAGGCAATGACCTCTGGTGGTATAGAACCTGTTATGGATGGTGGTAAAGATGGGCATTCTGTTTTTGCATATTACTTGCTTAAAACATTAAAGGAAAATGATAGTAAGTTTTTTGACGTAGGGCAGATATATAACAAAATAAAAATACCAGTAATTAATAACTCTGAGCAAAGTCCAAAATTAGCTCCTGTAAAGAATACAGGTGATGAGGGTGGACAATTTCTTTTTATCATGAAATAATAATTGTAATATAACAAAATTTAGTAATTAATACTCAAACTCTAATTAACTATACTATGAAAAAACACTTTAATATAATTTTCTTATTTGTTATCTTTTGTTTTGTTTGTGCAGAGAATGTTATTGCTGTAGAAGATAAAAATAATGAATTAAAAGATTTAATTGATGAAGGAAATAAACTTTTAACTAAAGGGCAATTCAGCTCAGCAATTGCAATATGGCAAAAAGTACTTGAACAGGATTCTGAAAATGCTAATGCCAATTTTAAAATGGGGTTGTGTTATTTTAATTCAATTGATGAGCAATCAAAAGCTCTTGTGTATTTTAGAAAGTCAACAAAAAATTTAAAAGAAAAATATGATTTTAATAATAATGATGAAAAATCAGCTCCTTACGATGCCTTGTATTTTTTAGGATGCACATATTTAACTATTGGAGAGTCTGATAGTGCAATTTTTACTTTTCTTAAATATGATGATCAGTTTGCAGGTAATGCTCCGATTCCTGTTGACAGAGTAATTAGAAATTGTATTAATTCAAAAAATGCTCTTAAAAACCCAAGAGATATTGTCTTAAAAAATCCAGGTAAAAATATCAATTCACTTTATTCTGAAACTAATCCGGTTATAACACTTGATAATTCTATTATATTTTTTGCTACCAGAAGAGATTCAAAAGAAGGAAATAAAACAATAAGCAATATAACGGGTAAATTTGATCAGGATATATATTATTCTATAAAAGATGCTTCAGGAAAATGGGAAAAGTCTTTACCATTTAAATGGAATACTAACAATGATGAAGCTCCTTTGTGTCTTTCATCAGATGGCTTAACATTATATTTATATGTTGATGATGATGGTCAGAAAGATATTTTTGAGAGCCGGTATATTGATAAAGTATGGAGTAAGCCTGAGCCTGTTTCAAAAATAAATTCTTCTGCAAATGAAACTGGTGTTACGATTTCTGCCGATGGTAAATATCTTTATTTTTGCAGTGATCGCGAAGGAGGTAATGGTAAATATGACATTTACCAATGTGTTAAATCGGGTAAGAATTGGGGGAAACCAAAAAATATTGGCAAAGAAATAAATACTTCAAATAGTGAAATTTCACCTTTTATTAATCCAGACGGAAAAACACTTTTCTTTAGTTCAAATGGTTATTTTGCAGGATTGGGTGGTTATGATATTTATTATTCTGAATTAAAAGATAATGGGACATGGACAAAACCAGAATCTATGGGTTATCCGATAAATACAAATTATGATGATGTTAATTATTATATTATAGGTGGTCAGACCAGATACTATTCAACAATTCGTGAAGAAAAAGATAGTTACGATATTTATAAAATTGAAGGAGGTGGGTTTGCTATTGAAAATATTGATGCTAACAGTCAGGTTGTAACATTGACCAAAGAAATGGCTGTGACTGACATACTTGAAGTTGAAAAAACTGTTGAAAAGGAAATAGAAGTTATTGAAACAATAGAAACAACAGTAGAAGTAATTAGAGAAGTTGAGCTTGTTGATATTGAAAAAGAAAAAATGAAAATGGACTCTATTTATGCTCTTGCCAGAAGTGAAGCCCAGATTGAAAAACAAAAGTTAGAAGCAGATAAAATTCGTGCAGAAGCTGAAAGGATTAAAGCAGAAATAGATAGCAAAAAAATTGAAGCTGATAAAATGAAAGCTGATGCTGAAATTAAAAAGGCAGAAGCTGAAATTGCAAAACAAAGTGCAATAAAAGCTGCTGCTGATGCCGCTAAAGCTAAGTCAGATGCTATAATTGCAGCAGCTCAGAAATCAAAGGATGATTTGGCAAAAGCAAAAGTTGAAGCTGAATTAAAGAAAAGCGAATCTTTGTTGGCACAATCAAATGCATTAAAGGCAAAAGCTGAAGCAGATAAAGCAAAAAGCGAAGAAGCAAAAATAAAGATTGAAGCCGACAAACTTAAGTTGGCTACTGATAAAGCAAAAGCAGATGAGTCAATTTTATTATTGAAAAATCAGTTAGCAGAAACAGAGAAACCAAAATATGAAGCCTTAAAAATTCAGGCAGAAGCAACAAAATCTAAAGCAGAGGCTGATAAATTGAAATCTCTGGAATTAATTGCAGCAGCTCAAAAAATAAAGGACGAAGCAGTTATTGCAAAAGTAGAAATAACAAAAGCTAATGCAAGTGCTAAGTTGGCTGATGCGCAAAAGGCAAAAGATGATGCCATAAAGGTTAAAGCGGATTTGGAAATTAAAAAAGCTGAGGCTTTGCAAACTCAATCAATTTCATTAAAAGCAAAAGCTGAAGCAGACAAAGCAAAGAGTGAGGAATTAAAATCAAAAACAGAAGCTGATAAAGCAAAGTCTGAGTCAGATAAAGCTAAAGCAGTAGAGTCAGCACTAATTTTGAAGAATCAACTTGCTGAAACAGAAAAACCTAAATACGAAGCTTTAAAAATACAGGCAGAAGCTGATAAATTAAAAGCCCAGGAATTGCTTTCAAGAGCGCAAAAAGCTAAAGATGATGCTACTATTGCGAAAGCTGAGGCAACAAAAGCTAATGCCGAAATATTAAAAGCAAAAGCTGATATTGCTATTTCTGAAAAAGCCAAAGCCGATGCTGTAAAAGCTGATGCTGATGCAAAAAAAGCAGCTGTCAACTTAGAGATTGCAAAAGCAAATGCAGAAGCTAAAAAGGCAAAGTTGGAAATATTAAAACTTCAACCGCAAAAAAAATAACATTGTGTAATATTAAAACAAAATGAGAACACTTATTTCATTAATGTTAATATTTGTTGTTTTTAATTTTTATTCATGTTGCACAAAAAAAGACTGTGAAAGTGCAGGGTTATACGACATTGCTTTTCGTAATTTTAATCAGAATGAACTAGATACAATTATAATTTATTCTTACAGTAAAAATTCTAATTTTACTGTATTAGTTGATAGTTTTATAACAAATGGTGAATTAAATAATTCAGGATATTGTTATGTTTATACTAAAAAAAGTATTCCTGATTTTGACTTTAAAATAATCTTATCTAATTCAGGACAAATATTTAATATAACTGATGTTAATATTGAAGAAAAAGGCTGTAATACATGTTTCCCATATAGACCAAGGAGTGATTATTACCAAGTTATAAGTAATTATAAGATAAATGGACAGACTAATTATCATAGCACAGTTGAGATTAATAATTAAAATTGAGCCATCATATTTGCTATTATAATAAACAGAAAAATAACTTCATTCTGTTAGCATTTACGTAATTAAATAAATATAATTATATTTGTTAATCCAAAACTATTAATTATGAAAACCATACTAATATTTACATTATTATTAACAGTTATTTCAAATAATTTATTATCACAAATATTTCCTGCAAGCCTTGTTGGTCGCTGGACTTTTGAGAATATATCAAATCTAACACAAGCAACAATGGGCAATGATCTTGTATTAAATGGATCTCATACTTTAGTACCCGGAATTATTGCTGGCGATAATGCCGTTTCAATTGGAGCAGGAAGTTATTATACATGTAATCATGGTATAGCTGCAAATGGAGGAGGAACAACAGTTAATGAATACTCCATTATGTACGATTTTATGATTACAGACCCTATGATATGGCATTGCTTTTATCAGACTAATATGACAAACTCTAATGATGGAGAAGTTTTTATTAATACTTCAGGAAATATTGGTATTTCTTCAACTGGTTATACTGGTTATTCTGTTCAGTCAAATACATGGCATAGATTGGTCATTGTTGTTGATTTGGGAGCAAGCTTCAAATATTACATGGATGGTCATTTAATACTTAATGCAACAAGTCAGGCCGTTAATGGAAGATTCTCTTTAGATATTCCTTCAGTTTTATTTTTTGCTGACGATAATGGTGAGGATAATACAATAAATGTGTCGCAGATAGCACTTTTTAATGCACCGTTAAACGATAATGAAGTTTCTCAACTTGGTGGATTGATTAATTCTAACATTATGCCTTATTTGCAGAGTCCTACTCCAAATTCAATGTATATAAGCTGGAATTCGTACGATATATCTTCAACAAAAGTAGAATACGGAACTACTCCGGCACTTGGAAATATAACAACAGGAAGTTATGAATCTATTTCAACTAACAGATGGCATACAGTTAAGTTAAACGGATTATTACCCGCAACAAGGTATTATTACAGATGTATAAGTGGTACCGATACATCAGATATTTATCCTTTTAAAACTCCTGTTGCTTCCGGAGACCAGAATGGACATGTGAAATTTGCAGTAATTGGTGATTCTCAGACATATGTTGGAAGAGCAACAGCAACAGCTGATTCCATGTTAAAAACATTTATTAATTTGTACGGTGTTAACTGGTATGATTCTGTTAGTTTAGTAATGCATACAGGAGATATTATGGGTGATGGATCAAATATTGGAACATATTTGAGTGAATATTTTATACCCTTTTCAAAAATATCATGTTCTGTTCCATTTATGGTAAGTATTGGAAATCATGTTGGAGAAAATGCCTCGTTTTATTCTTTTATGAAATATGATGAATTTTCTGATTATCCTACTACAAATTTATTATGTGAAAAATATTATTCGTTTTATGTTGGTAATTGTCAGTTCATTGCAATGAATACTAATGGTTTGTATAACAACGTAGTGCAAACAAACTGGTTACATCAGAAATTACTTGATTCAGATTTAAACAATCAATGTGATTTTGTTTTTACTTTCTCACATCAGCCTGGAGAAAGCGAACTGTGGCCTGATGGAAATAGTTCATATGTTTGGAACAACGTGTATGGTGAATTAAAATCTTTTCCCAAAGTTACAATGCATTCTACAGGACATTCTCATAATTATGAAAGAGCTGTTATTAAATCTGTGCATGCTCAGAACTGGGATTTCAGAACAATACTAAGTGGAGGAGGAGGTGGCGACCTTGATCGATGGGGAATGTATGCAAATCAGACTGATTATGCCGAAACTCAACGCTCATTAGATCACTACAATTATATACTCGTTGATGTTGATATGAGTCAAAAAACTTGTGAAACAACAATGTACAGTTTAGGAAATCCGGATAAACCACTAAATAATGTTATACTGGATAAATGGCACCGCAAACTTAATCAATTTGCTCCTGCAAAGCCATTTGCGTTAACTCCAAACAGTACTTCAAATGATTCGCCTACACTTATTGCTTCTGCTTTTTCTGGCGCTGATTCTTTAATGTCATCGCAATTTCAGTTAGCAGGAAAATATAATTCGTGGACTGCCTCTGTTGTTGATATTATTAGAGATGCTGAAGATATTTATGGTACTACCGGAGCTCCGGATTTTAATCCTATAAATGTAAATTCAGGAATTAATCTTCAACAATTAGCAGTTTCGTCAGGTATCCTTATTCCCGATTCATCATATAAATGGAGAATCAGATATCGTGATCATAATGTAAGATGGAGCGATTGGTCAGATTCTACAGTATTTACAGTATTGCCGACAAATATTAACTCAATTGAAAATATTACTACATTTAATGTTTCACCAAATCCGTTTAATAAAAAAGTTGAGATTGGTTTTACTGTTGAAAATTCTGAAAAGGTTGTTATTAATATTACTGATATTAATGGAAGGAAAGTTAAACAACTTGCAGATAATTATTTAAACATTGGTCTGCATAATGTTTATTGGGATGGAACAGATAGTTTAAATAAAAAAGTAGCTTCTGGAATGTATTTCTGTAATATTAAATCAAGCAGTTTAAACAAAACAATTAAACTTATTTTTGAGAATAAATGAAATGAATTTCTGTAGATAAAATCTAATTAATAACCATGTTAAGCTTGGTTTTTCTTGATATTTTAT
>JACREQ010000073.1 GCA_016218155.1 Bacteroidia bacterium | reverse complement strand
TATACATCTCAATAAAATCATGGCAGATAGAATTTTTACAAACTTGAAAATTGATATGAGTTGCAAAAAATATAAGAGGGTTTATCGCGATGCCTTATGGTTTGGTAAAATTGCGTCTTAAAAATTAACGAAGTATTGTATAATAAACTTAATAAATATTCTAAAGCTATTGAATACGCTTATAAAGGGCTGAAAATAGCAAAAGAAATAGGAGCATTAGATGACGAAAAAGAATCATATCAATATCTTTCATATTCTTATGACAGCTTGGGGAACTATAAAAAAGCTTTTGAGTATCATAAATTGTATTCTACAACAAAAGACAGCTTATTTAATGCAGAAAAGAATAAACAGATAACCGAGATGGAAACCCGTTACCAGACAGAAAAGAAACAACAGGAAATCGAAAAACAAAATTTACTGCTCGAAAAAAAAGATGTTGAAATAAAGAAGCAGGCTATTCAAAGAAATTCGTTTATTATAGGCGCAGGCTTGTTGCTTGTTCTTGCTTTTGTGATATACGGCCGCTATCGTCAGAAGAAAAAGGCAAATGAATTAATCACCTATAAAAATCAAGAGCTTGAACAGGCAAACGAAGAAATCTGTGTACAACGCGACGAAATCGAAACTCAGCGGGATATAGTAATTAAGCAAAAAGAACATATCGAAGAAATTAATGTACAAATTACCGATAGTATTCACTATGCAAAGTATATTCAAGGCGCAGTGCTGCCCGATTCAGACTATTTAAGAGAAATTCTGGGTGAACATTTTATTCTTTTCAAACCGAGGGATATTGTCAGCGGCGATTTTTACTGGGCGGCAAAAATAAAACAGTGGCTCATTTTTATAGTTGCCGATTGCACAGGACATGGAGTGCCGGGTGCCTTCATGAGTATGTTAGGAATATCTTTTTTAAATGAAATTATAAGTAAAGATGAAGTAACTCAGGCAAACCATGTATTAAATTATTTGCGTGTTCATGTGATTGAATCTTTGAAGCAAAAAGGAATTTTAGGCGAACAACAGGACGGTATGGATATTGCACTTTGTGCATTAAATACAGATACGTTAGAGTTGCAGTATGCCGGCGCAAATAATCCATTGTATATTATTCGGAAAAACCAGACAAATTTGGATGAAATAAAGGGCGATAAAATGCCAATCGGTATCCATCAAAATATGCAGCCCTTTACAAATCATATTACAAAACTTCATAAAGGTGACACGCTCTATTTAATGAGTGATGGCTATAAAGACCAGATTGGTGGCGAAAAAGAAAAAAAATTCTTATCGAAACGACTTAAAGAGCTTATTCTATCTATAACTAATGAATCAATGGAGCAGCAATGCAAAATACTTGATAACACAATTGAAGACTGGATAACCGGACATAAAGAAAAATACGAACAGACAGATGACATAACAGTTTTGGGCATAAAAATTTAACGAATAAAAATACTGAGGAATGCGACCGAGTGCATAACATCGCATAAGAAAAATGCCACACGTATTGATAAAGCTAATGCTACGCATATACGCTGATGAATTATTGTGTGTGGCACTTTTCCTATGCGAGTACCGTTACCAGCCAGTTGAACAACAAAAATTTGGCGGGATAAATTATGAACAATAGTTCGGTAAAAATTTGATATTAACAAAGGTATGTAAATAACTTTTACAACCGACCAGTAGGACAAAAGAAAAAGACATCAATTTTGTTTTTATGATAAAAAAACGTCTTGATGTCTTCCGAAAGAGCGAGGCT
>JACREQ010000072.1 GCA_016218155.1 Bacteroidia bacterium | reverse complement strand
GAAAATCTAATAGTCGGGGGTTGCTATTTCATAGAGTAATAGAACAAGCGATGAGTCGGGAACCTATCACTAACAAAAAAGTACTTGCAAATAAGGCATAGTAATAGTTACATTGTGGTGGCAAGAAGTAAATACCCTAGAAAACAAAACATAACCAGTTGGCAATAAAACAATTCAGAGAACTAATACGTGACAATTCGTGCTATAAAAAGCGATCTTCAGAGATATTAGATAAACTAAAATAACAACGTTCTGAATTAACACATAATCAAACAAATAAAAAATAGTTTGATTTTTAGTGGTTAGGTTTTTCATTTTTCGACTCTCATATGTGGAGGTTGTATGATACTGAAATTAAAAAACTTGTCAGTGAAAATTTATTTGCAAATGTGAAATAAACCTTAGATATTTGTTTAAAGATTTTAATTTAAAAAATTGCAAACTCAAAAAATAATAAATTTTATTATGAGAAAATTAATATCAATTTTATTCGTAACCACATTAGCATTAAATCTTGTTGCACAAACTGTAGTTACACCGGAATGGGTTAAAAATTATAGCGACAGGGATAATATGACAAATATTCCTTCGGCTATTGATGCAAACGGTAATATTTATGTGACTGGTTCAGTTCGTACTGTTAGCCAGAATTATAATTTTGCTACAATTAAATATAACCAGTTGGGAGATACACTTTGGGTGAAAAAATATAACGGCATAGCAAATAATGTTGATGAAGCAATTGCAATTGCTCTCGATGCAACAGGAAATATTATTGTTGTTGGTAAAAGCAAAAATATTAACGGTAATTTTGATATTGTTACAATAAAATACGACCCTAATGGAATTCTTTTATTTGCGAATATTTATAACGGTACTTTAAATGGTGATGATATACCTACAGACGTAACCATAGATAATTCAGGAAGTATTTATACAGTAGGTTATAGTAAACAAACCGGAACTTATGATTCTTATCTTACAATTAAATATTTATCAAACGGTACTCAATCATGGCTTAAAACATACAACGCAACTACAACAGGAGATAATCATGCAACCGGAGTATTCTGGAAAAATAATCGTCTTTTTGTATCTGGTTATTCTTTTCAGGCAAATGGAACTTTTGCTGTAACTACTCAAAGTTATCATGCTGGTAATGGTGTTGTTTTATGGACTCAAAACTATGGAAGCGCAATCACAATGCCTATTACACCTGCAAAAATTGCAAATTTCAGTAATAACATTTATGTTTCAGGAAGCGTTGGAACTGCTACAAACATGAATTATTCATTAGTGTCGTACACACTTAACAATGGTAATCAGCAATGGGCACAAACTTACGATGGATATGGTCTTATTGATTTAAGCACATCTCTTGTTTCTGATAATTCCGGTAATGTATTTATAACTGGTAAATCGCTTAATACTGGAAACGAATATGAGTACCATACTTTAAAATACAATTCATCAGGTTCTCAGTTATGGGTTAATAAATACCCGATTAAAATTTTAGGAACGATGGTAAATAATAAAATAGCTTTAGACCCATACAACACAATTTATATATGTGGAGAGGTAAAAGCCGGAAATTCCCGTGATATGCTTCTATACCAGTTAAATCAAAGCGGAAATATGCAATGGGACGAAACCTATAATGGACAAGCTAATGGAGTTGACGGTGCTACCGACATGGTAATTGATTCTCAAGGAAGAATATTTCTTACTGGACAAACCTATAATGGAGTTGCTAAATTTGATTATACAACTATTAAACTTTCTCAAAGTTTTGTTTACAGTCCTCCCGACTTAAATAATGAGCCTCGTCAAAGTAGTTTTGGTTATATAAAAAACAAAGGACAATTAGTTAATACAAACAATGTTTTAATCCCGGAAATAAAATACTATGTGCCAAACACATATCCAAGTTTATATTTTACTTCAACAAGATTATCTTATGTTTTTGCGAAAACTGATACGTCAGAAAATTCTCCAGACACCTTACAACGCATTGATATGACTTTTGCAAATTGTAATCAACTTGCACGTATTTTTCCGATTGACACAACCGATGGATATACAAATTATTTTTTAGCGCAGTGCCCACAAGGAATAACTAATGTAAAAGGTTACGAAAGGTTATTTGAACCAAACATTTATCCAAATATTGATTTGCATTATTACAGCAACAATTCAGGTCTAAAAATGTATTTCGTTTTAAAGCCCGGAGCAAATATTAAAGACATCTCATTACTTTTCGATGGTCAAAGCCATTTACAGGTTAACCAAAATAATCAACTTGAAATTAATTCTGCAATTGGAAGTACTACTTTTGAACAACCACATGCTTATATGGTAAACTATGGTCAACAAATTGTTCCAGTAAACTGGCAAACTCAATGGCAAGTTAGTGGGAACAAAGCAAATTTGATTATAGGCAATTGGAATGGCAATTTCCCATTGGTAATTATGGTTGATAAAGGACATATGCAATTCCAACAATCAAATAGTGATGATTGGTCAACATTTTATGGCGGAGCAGGGTATGATATTGGTACTGACATTATTACTGACAATGTCGGAAATGCATATTTTTGTGGAAACACCTTAAGCAGTAATTTTCCTAATATAATAGGTGGTTTTGATATCCTAATTAATGGTTCATTAGATGCATTTTTAGCTAAACTTAATCCTCAAGGGAAACCCGAATGGGGCACTTTTTATGGAGGTATTAACAATGACTATGCTTATAATATTGCTATTAATTCATTAGGAGATATTTATATGGTAGGTACAACTTTAAGTGGAGATATTTCACTTTCTCCAGCTGGAAATAGTTCATTAAACGGAAATAATGATGGTTATATTACTCGGTTCAATAATGGTGGTAATACTTTACTTTTTTCAAAATATTTTGGTGGAAATGGAGGAGGTTTATACGATAATTATGAACAAGTTAGAAGTATTGCTATAGATAATTTAGATAATGTATATATTGCTGGAATTACTCAAAGTAATAACTCTTTCCCAATTGTGAGTAAAGCTGGAGCATATAATCAGGGAAGTACAACAGCGACAGAGTTACTTCCAGACGCATTCATAGCTGAATTTGATATTTCTAATAATCAGATTTGGGGTACATATTTTGGTGGTAATGGTAAAGATGATTTCTCACATTTAAAAATTGGTGCAAATAACAGTGTTTATGCAAGTGGTAGTACTTCAAGTAGTATAAAAGCATCTTCCAATCCTTCTAATACACCATGTGATGTGCCGAATAGTCCTGATTATTTTCCAGATTGTGATCCGGGAAGTAATGCACATTCTCAAGATTGGTCACCAAATAAAATCTCTGGATATTCATATGCAATTATTGTTGAATTTGACCAAACTGGAAAATTAGCATGGTCAACTTATTTTGGCGGATCAAGTGAGCAATCTACAACCAGTTCTGGTCCTGCACTTGGCCCTGTTTTTCTTAATTCAATTGCAGTAAATCCATCGAATCCTAACATTATATATATGGTGGGTGGGGTTTATTCGGGAGATACCTATTTTCCTAAAATAACATCGGGGAATTCATATACACAGCCATTAATACCATCAGGTGTAGTTAATGGTTATATCGCAAAATTTGAATCAAGAGAATTAACTTGGTCAACTTCATTTGGACCTACAATAGATGGTGCAAATTGGACAACAACAACTTTACAAAAAGTAGATTGTGATAATGCAAACAATATATACTTAACAGGAATTACTTCCGGTTCATACTCAAATGTACTATGTTCTCCTCCGACAAATCCTAATATTGAGTTTCCTCAATGTAATGTACCTAATGTTTTTTTTCAAAACAGCTTTGGAGGGGGGTTAAGTGGGATGGGTTATGGAGACGGTTTTATTTCAGCATTTAACTCAAATAATCAACTTGTATGGTCAACATTTTATGGTGGAAACGAGGATGAAATTTCAACAATTGGAACTGTAGACATTGTTAATAAAAGGTTTTATTTAACTGGGCAAACGAATTCCACATCAAACTTTCCACTATTTGATCCAATGACAAATAATTATCAGCAACCAAATAAGAATGGATATCAAGATGCTTTTATTGCTCGATTTAATATTTCACCTATTATTTATTCGATTTTTGAAAATACTATTAATTCCTATAGTACATTAAATATTTATCCAAATCCCATTTATAATAATGAACTTTTAAACATAAAATTTTCCTCTGAAAAAATATCAACGGCACAAGTTAATATTTATAATTCGTTAGGTGCAATAAAATTAAAGACTATTGAGGAAGTTGTTCCAAATGAAAATATCTTTTCAATAGATGTTTCTAAATTAACTCAAGGGATGTATTTACTTCAAGTTGTTTTAGAGGGAAAAGTATATAGTAATAAATTTATTATTAAATAAATATTAGATTGAATATTAAAAGTCAAATATTATTTGTTGAAAAGATATTCTTTTCACTTCTTTTAATAACATTATTAAAAACCAATGTGTTTGCTCAGGATATTAGAAGTGGTGAAATAATAGTTTCTCGTATTGCTGGCAATACTTATCAAACAAAAATTAATATCTATCAGGATTTGAGTAATTATGTAAATCGAACCCATATTCTATTATACTGGGGTGACAGTCCAGACCCTGATACACTGCAACGGATTGATACAACAATAATTGATTCTTTTATCGGTATTAAAGCAATGTACAGTGGGATACATTCATATCCAGGTCCAGGTATTTTTGTTATTTCCTATCAGGACAGTTTCTTATTAACAGGTATTACTAACATTACAAATTTAGGAAATGAAAAATTTTGTTTACAAGATTCTCTAAGAATCCCAATTAATCCAATATTCTATAATAGCTCTCCTTATTTTAGTAATAATCAGGCTGTATCAGTAAGTTGTTGCAATTGGTCTTATAATTCAGGGGCAGTTGATCAAGATGGAGATAGTTTATCATACAGTTTAGCACCTTATACTTGTGTATCAAATTATTCATATCCTAATGGAATATTTATTGATTCTATTACTGGCACACTTACAATGCACCCCACTTCAATAGGAAAATTTGCTATTGGAATTAAAATTGAAGAATGGAAAAAAATAAATAATAATTATATTCTTATTGGCTCTATTTTAAGACCAATGCTCTTAAATGTTGATTCTTTATGGTCTGTTAATACAACAGAATTATCTTCATTATTTGACATTTTTCCAAACCCTTGTATAAATGATATTTTTATATCTATTTCAGGTATTCAAAACGATAAACAATCCTCTGTTTGTATTTATAATATTTTAGGTAAAAAGATTAGGACAATGGCAAACATAAATAAACAAAGCAATGAAATAATTAAAATTGATGTTTCAGATTTTAGCTCTGGAATATATTTAATTGAATATAAAAACAACAATAAAATATTTTCTAAAAAATTTATTAAACAATAATGTTATGCAAACATTATTTAAATATCTTCTTTTGGGGTTATTTATGCTATTGTATATAAATGCAAAATCTCAATGGAACCTTATTACACAAGAAGACAATAAATTTGATTATAGTGCCGTCTATTTCGCCAACGACAGCACAGGATATGTTGTTGGAAGCTGGGTTGACACTTCTCTAAATATTGGTTCTGGTGTAATATTAAGAACATTGAATTATGGAAATACTTGGGACACTACATTTGTCCCATTGCAAGGGAATCTCTATTCTATTTATTTTACTTCCCAAAATATTGGCTTCGTCTGCGGAGATGGAGGAATGATATTTAAAACAACAGATGCCGGAGATAACTGGTTTATATCACGTCCCGGACCCGGAGAAGCTTTTAAATCAATTTTTTTTATTGATGAGTTAAAAGGGTTCGCTTGCAACAGCGATGGCACTCTTATGTTTTATAAAACAATTGACGGAGGAGTCAACTGGATTGAAGATACTGTAATTGCATCAGGAAGGAGTATTTATTTTCCTTCTCCCAATGTTGGTTATGTTTCTGATGGTGCAGGAGGACACAAAACAATTAACGGAGGGAATAGCTGGTCATATTTTTATACCAATACAATAAACAGAACATTCTTCCCTTTACACTTTCTTAACGATAGTGTAGGATATATGGGAGGTCTTGGTTGGGGCGGATCACCAAACTATGGCTTTGCCACAATTACCAAAACCACAGATGGAGGAAACACATGGGTAACAAAAGATTTTCAAAATATGTCAATGATTAACGATATTTTTATGATAAATGAAAATGTCGGTTATGCTGTCGGGCAAGGAAACGCAACAGACCTTAAATTTGTTTTAAAAACAATTGATGGAGTTAAGTGGTATCCTCAACAACTAAATTATGGTTCTAATTATGCGTATTTAAATGGCGTGTATTGTACAAACGATAGCACTTGTTATGCAGTTGGATGGTATGGTGCAATTTACAAAACCACCAATGGAGGAGGCTCATTGATTGGATCAAATATAAATGAACTATCTTCCACTTCAGATAAGATTATTTTATTTCCTAATCCTGCAAGCGATATACTTACTTTGACTTTTGAAACTGAAAAGACTGAAACATATATGGTTGATATTATAGATATATCAGGCAGAATATTAATTTCAAAACAATCAGATAAACTAACAAAAGGAAGAGATAATTTCAATCTTGATGTTTCGTCATTAACTCAAGGAATGTATTTACTTAAAGTTGTTTTAGATGGAAAAGTATATAGTAATAAATTTATTATTAAATAACTATTAGATTGAAGGAGTTTTGGTAAAACAAGGTTTGAAACAACGGTCTTAACTTCTGGTTTGTACATTGTTGAATTAAAAACAAAAAAGGTAAGAATTTATAGGAAAATTGCTATAGAATTAAAATAACTTAAACCTAATACATATGAAAAATTTTACACATCTATTTTTTTCAGGGCTATTTTTAATAATATGCCAATATGTTTCTGCACAGCAGACATATATTAACAAGGATTGGGAACACGTTGAAGGGATTCCCGGACAATACGATTATGTTGCCTGTAAACTGCATCCCAACGGAAATTTTATTTATGTTGGGAATAATACAACCGGAGGGCAGTCTGATATATTAGTCACTTGTATTGGAATTGATGGTTCTACAGTATGGCAGCAAACAAATGGCACACTAAGTCAAAACGATTATGGTACTGATATTGCAATTGATAATTCAGGTAATATTTATGTTTGCGGTTCAGTAAGTAATGGAAGTAACCTCGATTACAGGTTAATTAAATACACATCAACTGGTACACTTATTTGGACAAAACAGTATAATGGAACCGGAAATGGCGATGATGTTCCTGTTGCTATTCGTTTAGATGCTTCTGGAAATATTTATATAACAGGGAGCAGTAATGGTCTTGGAACATTTACAGATTATGCTACTTTAAAATATAATTCAAGTGGAACATTGCTTTGGACTAAAAGATATAATTATACTAACTTACCTGAAATTGCTACTTCAATGGAAATAGATAATAGTGGAAATATTTTCGTTGCAGGTGCAAGTGCAAATAATTTAAACAACTCTGATTTTTGCATTGTTAAATATAATTCAGCAGGAACACAAGTAGCAGTACAAAGACATGCAACTACCGGAAACGGTTATGACCTCCCTTCTGAAATGGCTATTAATAGTTCAGGTAATATTTATCTACTTGGTACAAGTCAGAGCGGAAGTAATAAAAATATTAAACTCCTTGCATTATCAAATAGTTTAGCTATTCAATGGGCACAATATATTGACCAATATGGACAAGACGATGAAGGATATGGATTAACTCTAACTCCAACAAATAATATTCTGATAACTGGTTATTCAAAAAAAGCAAACGGTGGAACAAATCTGGTTTTAGCTAAATATTTTCCAACAGGAACTCAAGCTTGGCTTAAAAATAAAACAGCATTAATTGACAATCAGATTGCAAAGGGAAGAAAAGTAAGAACAAATTCTTCCGGTAGAATATATATATCAGGGGAGGCAGATATTAACGGAACTCGCAACTTTGTTACTCAAAGCTATGATGATAATGGTAATTTGTTATTAGAGAAAGTTTCTGAGAATACTAATTCTTCTGAAAAAGCAGCCCAATTAATAGTTGCTAATAATGATGTATTTGTTACTGGCACTACAAATGATGGATCAACAACAAAGTTTGCAACCGTAAAATATTCTATTAAGGATAAACCTCATAGCATTGCCGGAAGTGGAGATTCGCTCTGGAATGCACATGAATTAATAATTGATTTTGATTCTTCTTCCGTTATCAGAAGTACTATTGATAAAGTCGAATACGAAGCTGGAACATTGATTGATTTTGTAAAACCACAGGTTATTACCCAAATGAATCAAAAAACTGGAATTAGTTGGGAAAAGGTTCCTACTTTTAGGATATTCCGAAAAATGACAACAGCCGATTCTTTATCAATAACAAGGCTTGGGGACACTATTCATATGCCTACTTTCTGGTCAGCTCTTTCAGTAATTATTCCTTCTGATTTTAATGAACAAAGAATAGCAGATAGTTTAAATAAATTATCTCCTAAAGTACATTTTGCAGAAAGAAATTTTCTAAGTGCAGTAGAATTTGCTAATTCCAACGATCCTTTATTAACTGCCGAACAAAGCAGTCTTATTCCTACATTACTTTATGACAGTGCAAATATAAATATTAATCCCGCTTGGGATATAGAAACAGGAAGGGATTATATAAAAGTTGGAGTTTTTGATGACCCGATTTATTGGGCTCATGAAGATTTTGGAGATGGAACTTTTAGTGGTTCAAAAATAAAAGGTGGATGGGATTATCATACGAATTCAGACATATCAAATGTTACAGACCCGACCTATAGTCATGGTACTGCTTGTGCCGGAATAATAGGAGCTTTACGAAATAATTCTAAAGGAATTGCTGGTATAGCAGGTGGAGATGTTTTATCTGGCAATTCTGGCGTTCTTTTATATTCATTTGGAATATTTTATAATCTTAACGATACGAACTTCTTTGTTGGAATGGCTGATGTAGCAGATGCAATTGTTAATGGTTCAGCTTCTACCACAACAGGCTATGGATATGGTTTACATGTACAAAATCATAGCTGGGGTAGTTGGCAGAGTGATACTCTTTTTGAAAAAGCTATTATTTCTTGCTGGCAGAATAACTGCACATATGTTGCTGCAAGAGGAAACAGAATAGGAATGGCATCTCCGACTATTTATCCTCCATGTTATAAAGATGAAATGTTGTTAAGTGTTGGTGCAAGCGGTACAACTGGATTAAAAAAAGAATGGAATGACAACTTTGGAGATTGGTGGTTTGAGAGTTTTGATGCCGGTTCCGGTATTTCATATGTTTATGCAATGGACTTTGTTGCACCTGGAGTTACGGAAGTTGTTTCAACTACAATAGATCATGCCTATCCTTTCAATTTCTCTAATGGATGTACTTCTTCATTATATCCAAATTATCAATGTTTTATTGGAACATCGGCTGCTGCACCTCATGTTTCCGGTGTCGCTGCATTAATGCATAGCAGACACAACATTATTAATGGTTATCAAAATAATCTCGCTCCCGAAGATGTTGAACAAATTTTGCAACGTACCGCTGATAACAGAGAATATCCGGGTGCTACATTTACTACTAAGAACGCATGGGGATTAATAGATGCTGGTAAAGCTTTGGAAATGATTAATACTCCAATATACAGGGTATATCATTCTGGCAATCCTATTTCAAGAACAATATTACCTGAATCAATTTTTGATTCTGTTTTTGTAGTTAATAATGCTTTTAATTCACTAACGAGTTTTACAGCTCCTTTAGGCACAAAATACAGAGCTCAACGTTATCGTGTAACTTTAAATTATCAGGATGTTTTTAATTCAACTGAACATGGTATTGCTTATTGGGCAAGATTAAATGCAACAACAGGTTTAAAATATGATCCGGCAAATATAACTGGTGAACCTTGGTTTTTGTTTAATTCTCCGGTATTTTCTCAAAACACCTTCACTGTAAATGCAATTACATATTGTTGGCATATAATTGCTGACATGGCAGGAAATCCAATGGATCAATGGATTCCATTACCTCCGGGTGAACTTAAAGTAGCATATTCTGTTCATGTGATGGATACGGCATTAACAAGCATTAAAATAAATGAAGATAATTTCAATATTAATATTTTCCCTAATCCTACAACTGATGCTCTTTTTGTTGAATTCAATTCAAGTAAATCACTAAAAGGTAATATTGAAATTTATGATGTTACAGGTAAAGTTCAAATGTCTAAAAAATTCAACAATGTTTTTGGTAACAATTATATAATTAATTTGAACGTTGAGCAATTAAATAGCGGGATATATTTTTGCAAAGTGTTAACAGATGAAAAGGTAATAGTTAAATCATTTGTTAAACAAAAAAAATGAAAATTGATATATCGTAATACAATAGCAGGTGGAAAATCATCCACTTGCTTTTTATACTTTTGTAAAGTAAAAAATAATTATGTGCTTATGGACAACTATTTATCTTATTAATTTGTCTTATTAAAAAAGAATAAATCTTTCTTTATGAAAATACTTGTAATCTTCTTCCCTTTAGTCTTATTAGCAGCAATACATCTACAATGTCAGGCTCAAATAACTTATACAACTAATTGGGGATGTTCTTTCGGAAGTACATTGAATGAATCACCTTCCAATATTACTGTTGATTCAAAAGGAAGTATATATATAATCGGTACTTTTGTTGATACAATGGATTTTACATGTGCTCAACCTACACAACTATTGAATGGGTCACCTAATGGCTTTAATGAATCAGGATTTATTGTAAAATATGATAGTAGCGGAAACTTTAAATGGGCTCAAAATATAGGTTATAATTCTATTTTAACTATTACATCTGATGCCTCAGATAATATTTATATTTTCGGGAATGGTTGTCCAAGATTTAATACTATAAACGGCCCAATTCTTTTATGTGATCTTGGTCAGGTAATGTTTTTTGCTAAACTTGACACCAATGGTACTTGTTTATGGGCAAGAGCATTAAATGCAGGAAGTTATCCAAGTGATGATGATGGGCACGGATGGTCAATAACAGCAGATACAAATCAAAATGTTTATATTACTGGTGATTTTAGAGGAACTATTGATTTTGACCCATCTTACCCAAATACTTTCTTTCTTACTTCTACTCAACCATTCTCTGATGCTGTTTTTGTAGCAAAATATAATTCATCAGGTTTATTAGAATGGGCAATAAATACAACAAGTGATGATAACGTATTTAACTCAAAAATTGCTTCTGATAATAATGGAAATGTATATTTAATTGGTCGGTTTTCTGGCATTATGGATATTAATCCGGGAGTTGATACTTTTTTAATTACAGCTTCGTGTAGTAATGGTGCATTTATTGCAAAATTCAATACTCTTGGTCAGCTTACATGGGCTCATCCAGTTAACAATAAAGCATGGGCAGAAATAATATCAGTCGGTATTGATATTTCAGATAAAATATGGATTTCTGGATTTTTTACTGATAGTATAGCATTAGATTTTAACAACTCCAATAACTACCTAACACCAATTGGTTCAAGAAATGCTTTTGTTGCAAAATATAATAATGATGGCACTAATATCTGGGTAAAACAATATGTTGGTTCAGGAAATACGAACCCTGCTTCTATGTTTTTAGATGATAATAGTAATTCATTTATTTATATGAGCAATGGTCAGATACTTCAATATAATTCTTCAGGTTCAATAACCGATTCCATTTCTTTACAGGGAACTAATAATACAATTTATGCTAAACCATATAAGATGAATAATCTATTTCTATGTGGTTCCTTTGTTAATAATATTACTTTACCTTCAGATTCAGGAGATATATCATTAGTTTCAAAAGGAGGTAAAGATGTTTTTGTGTCAAAATTAAGTATAAATAATGTGGGTATTCCTGAATATAATATCCAACCAATAACTATTGGTATTTTCCCAAATCCTGCATTTGAATCACTTTCTATTAAATTCGATTCAAACAAAATGCTGAAAGGTAATATTGAAATATACAGTGTTACAGGTAAAATATTAATATGTAAAAAATTTAATAACATGTCAGAAACTAATCCTATAGTCAATTTAAATATTGAACAATTGAACTGCGGAATGTATTTTTGCAAAGTATTTACTGATGAGAAGGTTTTTGTTAAATCATTTATCAAACAGAAACAATGAAAAATAACAAATCTTTTCTTTTATTTATTCGTGTATCTTATGCTGTAATCTTAATAGCTTTAATTTCTTCTTTCATTATTAGTTGTAAAAAAGAACAAATAATTAATTCTCAAGTCCACAATTTACAACCTGTTGAGCAACCAGACTCCTGCTATACTTTAACTCCACCAATAGATCCGGGCTGGGGTTATGAATATACGTTTGATACTATAAGCTATGAAAACCCATGTTTTAACCCGAATAACTCATATGAAATAGCTGTCCTTATTACAGATAAAAATGGAAAAAATCTTTATAAATGCAATCTCCTTACTAAATCAAAACAGATAATATTTTCGGGTGAAATATGGGGAGTTCCTTCATGGGGAATAAATGACTGGTTAATCTTTAATCTTCCCGGAAATACCATGTGGAAAATAAAGAGTAATGGCGATAGCCTTACACAAGTCACTACAACTGTAGGTTATAATCCAAATTGGAGTCCTGATGCACGTTATTATTTTTATAGTAATCCGGCATACAGTTATGCAACTACTATCTGTGATTCTAAATCCGATACTGTTGTTCGTATTTTGCCTTTGAATACTAAATATAAATGGAATAATGATAATACAATAATATTTAGCGATGAGCATGGAATTTATTTTCATTTTTTCGATAAAGACAGTACTTATTTTAAATGGTTTGAATACGGTTTTAATGGATTTATTTGTTATTGGCTAAATAATAATGAAGCAGTTTATTATTATAATTACAAACTTTTCAAAATAAATACTCAGGGTGATACTACCACCTATGGAAATATGCCTGATTGTAATTCATGGCACTATGGTTTACCTACATTTCAACCAATTACCAATAAAGCAATTTGGCAGAAACTAACATATCGGGATGCCGGATATAATAAATTATTTACAAAATGTTATTTGGTAATGACAAGCCCTGATGGTTCTTTAGAATCGAAAATTAATTTTAAATGATTCTCGGCATTTAATTATAATTTAAAAGACTGTTTTATATTTTATTGCTAATGAGTGTGTAATTGTATAATAAATGCTAAAGTCCAGAATCATAAGATATTTTATTTTTACTGCCTGTCTTGTTAATTATTTATGTTCGTTTGCACAAGAAGAAAAAAAATCTAACAATGGTTTTGGAATTGAAGCAGGAGCAGGATATAATACCACTTCATGGAAATATACAAATGTTGGTGAATATAGTTCTTTGAACTTCATTGATTATATGCAAGCATTTTGGGTTCAACCAACAGCAAGAATTTCATATTCAATAAATCTATATAATTTACCCGATTCCAAATACAAAAAAATAAAAATGCCGATTTTTATTGGATATTACACCTTTGGTGGTGCAATTAATAATCCTATAAGTATTCTCGAAGATCCCATTTCTAAAAACATCATCTTATTTCGCTCCATTGAACTTGGTATTAATCCTTGTTTTGAAAAAAATATATTCCAGTTGGGATTTCTATTTAAAGGACAATATATTTTATCTGTAAGAAACAGAACTTATCATGACCCATTTTGGAACAATGGAGTTATGTTGGAAGAAATTGATATTAGCAAAGATTATAAAAAGTTTGCAATGAATACTGGAGTTAAAGTAAAATGTAAAATAGTAAAAGGATTTTCTATTGCTTGTGAAGCATGGTTTGGCATAACCAATTTATATACTCATAAATCATACGGCAGTAACGGAAAACTTGATGTGAAGGAAAACAATTATCGTCTTTTACTTGGCTATGAATTCTAAAAGTTTTACAGGTGAATTTATTGCTAAATTTTAACAAAGGCTGAAAAGGAAATCAATAAAAATAAGTTCTAAAATCAGAAAATTAATTTTCTGATGTATTTTTATTTGAAATTGAATCAAAATAGTTCTTTTGTGAATCCTCTAATTCCATTTTCAATTTGATGTAACGAAATATTTCTAAGATAATTTCTTCAACCTGATTTTCTTTTTCAATATCTCCATTCAGGATTATTTTTTCATTTTTACTTGGTAATTTGAAAATATCGGACTGTAAACTTGGATCATATAGTACAACTCTTTCATCCTTCGTTAAGGATAATTCTTTAATAAAGGAACCAAGTAATTTTATTAATTCTTTTTTACGAATTGCTGTCTCAATTTCATAGCAAAAACAACCAACTTCTTTTTCGTAATTCAAAATATTTAAATGGTTGGAAAGACAACTTGCCAGTTTACGTCTCACTCTCGGAGATTTTATAGTATGTATGAGCTGATATGTGTGCATAAAAAGACATGGGTCAAAAACTTTTTCGCATCCCAGGTCTCGCGAACCTATCAACGGAAATTGTTATTGCCCATGCCATAGCATAGACAGTAACTTTTTTCCTCGTTGAAACAGAAAACTTGCGAGGTTTGGGAAGCAGGAATAAAAGCTAAGTCCTTATATTTTTATTTCAATTGCAAATTTATGAAAAAAAGATAGTACTAACTCTATATCAATATCTTTTTTAAGATAAAACTTGAAATATAATTTGAAAATATTTGTTTTAACTATAGATTTCAGTATCTTTATTAAAAAAAATGATTCACTCATTCGATTTTTTTTGAAAAAAAACAAAAAATCCAGATTTTTAATTGAAAATCGACTTGAATTGCTTGGGTTTGCCCAAAATCGACTGGAATCTCTAATTTTTCTGATTTTCGACCAGAAATTATCTCTCAGGTGAATGGGTGCAGAGAGGGTTAAGCTGTTTCAAGCCAGAATTAATTGATAAAACAGCATAAAAATCTTCTCTTTTTGAGGTTGCATTAGTTTACAGGGGTCAATTAATTTCAGGACTATTCATTTTATTCTGTAAAAAGCTGACAGAATTACTCCATCAGCTTTTTACAGATTTATTTTACACGTTATTTATCCTGAATAAATATTGCAGATACATTTGCATTATAATTTCGGTGCTCATTGTTTGCCTGACCTTTTCCTCCTTCCGTTATTTTCACGTATTACTTTCAGATTCTCATTCAAAAATTTCTCCACATCACAGGCACGGTAATACATGCGGTGTTTTATCTGGGAGAAAGGAAGCATATGTTCATCACGATACATTTGTAGAGTACGTTTGGAACAGCAGAAGATTTTGCACAGAGCATCGTTATCAAGCCAACGTTCACTCAAAGGGTAACTGGACGTTCTAACAGCTTTTTTAAGCTCCTCTTCAAACTTATCGAGTTTTGCCATGATATTATCATAGACAGCAGACTCCATTGTTATGACATTCATAAAATGTTTTTTTTAATGTTAGACAATCGATGAATGGTCAGTTGCAACTTAAACCTGT